>CAZLQM010000011.1:0-30341 GCA_964561945.1 uncultured Gammaproteobacteria bacterium
TTCAACTCCTCTCATCGGCTCAGATTGTATATAATGAAATTATGTTTGCATCTCGTTCCTCCCGCATTAGTTATCAACATAAGCATCGAACTTATCAATCCCGATTGACCAAGAAAGAACGTTGGAAAAATCTTCGGACTACTGTTTTGATGTCAATACTAACAGCAATACTTCTAGGCGGATTGGTTTATTGGGGTTTACCTTTATTTATCAAATTAACAAGTTGGTGGACGGGCGTCCAATCAAAACCAAGCAATACAGCTAGCGATACCATCGCGCCAACTATCCCACGATTATTAATAACTAACAAAGCTACCAAAGAACCGAAAATTAGCTTAAAGGGGTTTGGAGAGCCTGAATCAAATGTATATGTTTTGTTAAACGGTGTTCAGGTTGCTCAAACACAGGTTCAAGCTAACAGTCAATTTGATATTAATGACATTACGTTGAATGAAGGAGACAATGAAATAAGTGCCTATGCCAAAGATCAGGCTGGAAATGAAAGCCAGGTTTCATTACCCGAAAAAATTATTTTCGATAATGTCGGACCTGTACTTGAAATCACTAGTCCACAAAATAATAGTGTAATGAGAGGATCTTTGGCTCAAACAGTTACAATTGAAGGCACTGTAAATGAAGAAGCTCGGATTTGGATAAATGAAAGATTGGTAATTGTTGATCAAGGTGTTTTTAGAAACTCTTATAGGCTATCTCAAGGATCCCAAGATATAGTGATAAAAGCGGTGGATCAAGCAGGGAATGAAACTGAAACTACTCTAACCTTGTCTTACCAACCGTGATAGTTGTGCCAATTAGAATCATAATCCAACAAAGTGTAAACGGATAAAACCAAGTATTGTGGAACATCCCATGAATGAATATAGTTATTAGGCTAGCTAAGGTTATGTGTGGTAAATGATTATAAATTATATCCACAGCTGACGAATTGCGTCTTTTAATCATAGTTTTATTTACAGAAAAAATACTTGCTGTAGTGATTGTCACGAATATGATAAAGGTAATGGTTCCGATCACTCCTGTGGTTGCTAATAAAAACAAAGCGCTATTGTCGGTCCCCGATGCTGAATGAGATTCTTGCCAATTTGAGTTATCTAATATACCTAGTTCATGCTGTACGTAACGATATCTGTTATAACCGATTCCCCACAATTGATTATTAATAAAGATATTCCATGAGTTAGTCCAGTTAGTTAATCTAAAATTAATAGTAGATGTTCGAGCTAAGTTAACACCCTCTCCCGCCGGTTTGGGTGCAAGCTGTATTGAAATTATAAGAGCAATAATTAAACCTATGATTGGAATAATTTTGCGTGTTGATAAATACCAGGCCAAAATGGCAGCAATAAACGCAACATATGAAGCACGAGAGAAAGTAAGTGCCAACGATAATATTCCTATTATTGTGAAAATAAAAAGTAAGATTGAACGCTTAGTTAAATTATATGTAAGCAGTGGAAATAAAAGAATTATTCCAAGTGCAAGTATAATACCTGCAAATCCTGGATCTAATAACGTCGATGCTAAACGATATAAGTGATTATCCCATCCCCAAAATTGTAGGAAGTGAAAGTCAGGTATCCAAATATATTGAATTAATCCGGCGATGACTATAATTAAAAATGTAAATAATAAAGCTTTGATAATTTCATAAACATCTTTGACTTTAATTAACGCGAATATAACTATTTCGGGTATAAATAAGTACATCCATAAGCGTAATAAATAAAGCAAAGCAGGCAGTGTACCGAGGTTGGTAAACCATACTGGGTGTAGAAGCCACGCTATCCCTGTAATAGATATAAAAACATTGCGGGTAACATGTACCCAACTTGATGATTGTATGGGGTTGAGAGAAATAAATTTTAGATATTGATATAAGCCACTGGTACAAATAACAACAACATCAATCGCTAGGATATTAAAATCTGGTCTTGAAGTTGGAAATCTAGCCAATTGTCCAAATGTAATAAGAACAATTGTTACTATTAATAATGATTTAAAAATTTCTCTAATTGAAGTAAGCGAAAGACTTAAATAGAATCTGTGAAGCATATATAAAGTTATTAATTTCTGATAGCATCGATGGGTGGCCAATTGGCAGCTCGACGTGCTGGAAATACCCCAAAACTAATTCCGATTAATGAGGATACTGATATTGCTACAACTACCGAAAGTAAATCAATTTGTACTGGAATCCAGCGATTAGCGATAATTGCAATAATCCAAGCCAATAATAAGCCTCCGATACCTCCGAGTAGCGAAACAATAACAGATTCAAAAAGAAATTGAATTAAGATATCTGATTGGGTAGCACCAAGACTCCTTCTAATACCTATTTCTTTAATTCTTTCATTAACTGAAGCATACATAATGTTCATAATTCCTACTCCACCAACTATTAGTGAAATAGAACCAAGGGCAACTAAAATTGAATTAATTATACTAAATATTCCCTGTACAGTTCCCATAATTTGGGTTTGTTCAATAATACTAAAATCGTCTTGATTAATATCTTTAATTAGTTCTGATTTAATATTTTCTTTAAGTATTTGGACTGTTTCTGCATTTGTAGCTTGGACGTAGAGAGAAACAAATCTGCCCGATGGATTGAGATTAGTTCCAGCAGTATATGGCATATAAACAAAGGCATCAAAATCTGGACCTCCGAATCCACCACCACCTTTAGGATTGAGTACACCCTTGACTTGGTATCTAACTGACTCAATACGGATTATCTTTCCAATGGCTGTTGCGGGACTGGTAAATAATTCGCGTGCTATTTTATCCCCTAGAACTACATTATTAGATTTTTTACGAACATCACTTTTGGTAAATATAGAACCTGCCTGTGAAGTCATATCTCTGAGTGGAAACATTTGATCATTAGTCCCGAGGATACTAGTGCTGGCACTTTTGCCGCTGCTGGTAGAAACTTGTCCTGGACGAATGAATGCAGGTGCTACATATTTAGCTGTGGAAATTCTCTCTAACTTTGCTACCGTTGATTCATCAAACTTTGATTCACCAAATCCGCCTTCACGATCTTGAAACTGGCCGTTATCATCGAGTACTTGGCCAGGAAGAATAATCAAAATATTACTTCCCAAACTGTTAAATTGGTCCTGTACAAAAACTCTCAATCCTACCCCGAAGGCTATCAATATAACTACAGAGAAAACTCCAATAAATATTCCTAATGAAGTTAATAAGGTACGTATTTTGTTACGTACTAGATTCTTGTAAGCTTGGGATAGAAAAAACCACATAAATTAATTTTTGGGACATGATTGATATAACTAAGGCTTTTTAATTTGACCATCTTGAATAAGAATTTGTCTCTTGGTTCGGGCTGCAACATCTGCTTCATGTGTAACTAAAATAATGGTTACCCCAAGATCTTTATTTAGATCTTCGATTAAATCAAGGATTTCATCACCTGTTTTGGTATCTAAATTACCAGTTGGTTCATCGGCCAATACTAATCGTGGATTCATTATCAAGGCACGAGCTATCGCAGTTCGTTGTTGTTGACCACCTGAAATTCGATTGGGCGAGTAATTTCGTCTATCGTACAAGCCAAATTTCGAGAGTAACTCTTCTGCTTTTTCTTTGGGATTGTATGTAATTTTATTGCGTGCATATTGAACGGGAAGCAAAACATTGTCCAAAACTGAAAGCTTATCAATTAAATTAAACTGCTGGAATACAAATCCTACAAATTGGTTACGAATAGTAGAAATTTGATCATCACTAAGATGAGCCACATCTTGATTATCAATGAAAACTTGACCTGAGGTGGGTACGTCTAGCAACCCGATGATATGCATTAAGGTCGATTTACCCGATCCAGATACCCCTAAAATACTTGCGTATTCACCTTGCTTAATTTCGAGGTTAATAGAGTTTAAAACTCGGGTAGGTTTGTCTGCAACTAGATATTCTTTGGTAACATCAACTAGTTTGATAATTGAGTTAGTTGATTTCATTGTTCTAACAAATATACTGGTTGACCAGATTGAACTCCACTAATAATTTCGGTATATTCATCGCCTTCGATCCCGATTTCAACTGGTGTTTTGGTGCCTGTTTGGTCAGTAATCAGGAAGGTATTGCCATCGTTGTCGCTTTGGATATATTCATTAGAAATAACCAAAGTATCTTTTTTCTCAGCGATTGTAAATTCTGCATCTCCTGTCATTCCGAGTTTGATTTGATTATTTGAAGAGAGTTCTTCTGACTCAACTCTAATTCGATAAACTGTACCTGATTCTTTGGGATCAGGAGTGTAACTAATGTAATTCAATCTACCTGTGATAGGTTTGTCTGAATAAGAATCGAGAGTTACTGTAACAGATTGACCTTCTTGAAAATTAATTACGTCTGTCTGATCTGCTGCGACGGAAAAATAAATAGTACTAGGATCAACGATTTCATATATTGAAGTAGATGGGTTGATATTTACCCCTGCGTGCTGGGGATCAGCTTGAATTACACGCCCTGCAATGGGCGTATAGATAGTGGCAAGTCTGATAGTCAAATCTTGAAGTTCGACATCAATTACAGCGTTGTTTAACCCGAATTGTGATTTCTCGACAATTCTTTTTATGGCTTCGCGTTCTTCATCACTCATACCTTTGACTTCCCAATCGCGATTGTCATCCTGAGTTTGCTCGAAATTCCAGCGATTAGTCATGTATAGATTTAATTTTTGATCAAGCATCTTACGAAGACTTCTCTTGTCAAGTGATGCGATAGCTTGATTTTTGCGGACTGTATCGCCTTCTTTAACTCCCACCCATGATAATAATCCACCTGACTGGAAATGCAACTGAACATGATCTTTGGCTTCTACTTCACCTGAGAGAATCAGGGTTTTGCGAATGTCTTGGCGTTCTACTTGGCTTGAAGATATAACTGTAGTTTTGTTTCTATCTCGGAAGAAATACCAAGCTCCTGCAATTAATATAATAGCTACAATGGCTAATAGAATTTTCTTTTTCATAATGTTTTCCAACGATTAGTATACCAGTTTCCTGTACAATAAATACATAATGCGTTCTGTCCGATTGCGAAAAATCAGTAAAGTAATTTATGCTAATCATCCGCACTGGCATGCTTGGACGGTAGGATCTCTGGGTATATTTGTGATTGTACTGCTAATTATTAATTTGGTGCGGAGTAATTTGGGGACTGACACAAATAAACAAACTGATTTTGAATTATTCTTAGCTGGAAATTTATCTGCTTTGCAACCTAATAGCTATGATAATATTGAGGAATCAAAGGTTGATGCGTATGTGACAATTATTAACCAGCTAACAGGTATTAAAGCAGTTGCCACACTAGAAGGAAATAAATTAAATCATACTTGGGGAGTCATGGGTTTGGAACAACATTTGCCTAGATATCCTGGTGATAGATTAAAGCCCTGGGAGCCTTTTGCTTCCAGCGGGATTACAAATCGAGTTGGAGCCTTTGGGTACTTTGCAGATTCAAAAGCAACTTTGGATCAAAGAAGTTTGGAACAAGAAAAATATTATATTGCTGTTCAAACATTATATTTGCCAGATTGGAATAAGCGTTGGGCAGAGCTCAAGCCTTGGTATAATAAACGCAAGATGCTGGTAGTTAATCCAAGCAACGGAAGATCTGTGGTGGCAGTGATTGGAGATGCTGGACCAGCAGAGTGGACGGGTAAGCATTTTGGCGGATCTCCGGAAGTCATACATGCATTGGGATATAAGAAAGAACCTAGAGAAGCGATTGTATTATTTATTGATGAAGATGAAACTAACCCTGTGCCACTAGGACCTGTGTATTTTAGTCCTAAATTTCCTACACCAGTAATTAGTCTACCAGTTAAAGATGATGTCCTTGTAGAATAACCCATTGAGAGGTTGGAAAAGAAAATGTTTACAAATGAAATTGAGGTCGAGTGAACAATGAAATAGGCATGAAAAAGGGCGACCTATAAAGGCCGCCCATTTGTAAAAGAAATTTGATTTCTGTTGCATCTGCCCTATCTGAATCGAAAACGATTCATAAGGAAAGAAGATTTTGAAAATCAAATTTGGTAATAGTGAAAGATACTGTGTTCTGGGCAAAACCTCACGGTCAGCCCAGAACACGTTATGTTAACAAGTACCCAAAAGACGGAGTCCCCCGTCTCCATGTGTCAGTGGGTACTTGGAAACCCCTAATGCTGCTCGGGATCAAGATAAACGCAAACTTCGCCAGTGATGTTTTCCGTATTTGTAACACGGATCACAGATACATGTGTTGCGCTTACCTCTGGCCGATACGTCGCTACATTACGACGATTTGACGGTTGCCATTCCCCGATAGCCTGTTGGCCATCGAAAAAGACATCCAAATCAATCCGTCGTGGTTGGCCAACAGGATAGGCAAAGATCGTATGAGGATCTGCAGCCCATCCGTCGTTGTATCCCAAATAAGCAGCTCTCCCACTTAGGGTAAACTTCACCCACCCGTGGGTTTCGGGAGGTGCAGCAGCTGCAGCCTCACGCGTCGAGTAGACGGTGATGACCTTGGCTTCTGCGGGGCAGCGCCATGTTTCTGGGGCTTCCTGATTCCTCACAGCGGGCAAGTAAACATTTGTCTTCTCTACCGGCGGAGGAGGAGGTGATGGCAGACGGAGGTTGGTGACAGTCCAAGCTTGAGTTTCCCCAGGCAGGACGGTGGTGCAGACCTTAGGGCCTGTACCGGGGAACACGATGCTGTTTGCATCGGTTCCATCAGCTGCCCAGACAATGGGACCATTGATGCCTGATGTCTGAAAAATGTTGACATCGAATTTCTTGAGGTCAACATTTTTCTCAATCACGCAAACCTCTACTCCGGACGTCACCGTCCAGGTAAAGGTTTCCCCATGTCCCAACATACGGCTGGGCTGACTATCAACCGTGATTTCGAACTTAACCGTTTGATCGGTAGGTGCGACTTTGGTGACAGCCAACTTGCCAGTTGTTGGTGCAGGACAGATATTCTCTTCGTTATTAGCGAAGAGGTAGGGACCATCCCAGGGGAGGTCCCACTTCTGTCCGGATTCCCAGACATTTGAAGCACGCCACGGCTTAGAAAACGCCGTGTCGTACTTCTCCGCCATGAGGAAGGCCTCCCAAGGCTGCTCACCCGCGTACCAGCGGGTACGAATTGCCTTGCAAGGCTCAACAATCAGACACTGAACAGCGTCGATTGTTGATGCCTTGTTGGGGGCAACACGCGCCACGAAGTCGCGAATACCAGGATGAGCATTCCCCTCATTGGGCGTTCCAGTCCCGTCGGGGACATTGAACGGAGCCAATTCCGGACCTTGATCCGAGAAGAACCGGTCAGCAGGAGCATCAATCAGCTCCTGGCATGTCGGCCACTCCGGAATCGTAGGAGATGGGCAGTCATGCATTCCAGAATCATAGGCCCAAAGGTCTTTGTCTCCTGGTCGCATAACACCGTAGAATTCTTTTTGACCTTCGATCTCGAAGAATCCCATCTCTTTAGATTTAAGACCAGTCTGCAGTTCCCCGTTCCATATATCATCACGGAATGAAGCATATATGGAATCATCGCAATACTGGCCGGTGAAGGTCTGTACCACGACATGAACTTGCTTGAAGGGTTTGGGGAAAAGGTTGCACACCTCATCCCAACCTTCGCCCAAATTCCGAGGAGCGTATTGGCCAGGAGCCTGCCAAGTGCCGAATTGCCCGTCTCGTCCCCAAGTGGGGAGTTCGCCGGCTCGACACATGTCAATGGCTTTCTGTATATCAAGTACAAACGGCAAATCAACTCTGACTTCCCAATTCCCGTTCCCCTCAAACTCCAAGTTACTGGAGTTGAGAACAAAAGCAGGAGAAGGGCTATCAGCTTCGATGCGATAACGACCATCAGGCAGTCCATCTGCCAGATAATTATCGTCTCCCATCGTTACAGCCTTTACCAAGGCTCCGGTGTCTCGGTTGTAAATACGGACCTCGAGCCCATCAAAATTAGGCTCATTGTTCGTATGGCGGATATCTCCACTTATATCCCAGGAGACATTACCGAGAACGGCACCGTTTCCAGTGTCTGGCACATCCTGCGCCATTGCTGGCGCATACGAAATGACGCTGATGACCAGCGCCAGCGCGACGATAAAGGCAGCGCTCCACACGAACCGCTTGCTTGTTTGCATGCTTTCACTTCCTTTCTGTCCCGAAGGACTAGAAGTAGGACTCGAAGTCCTTTGAGGTTGGTTAGCGCGACTTATTAAAGCCGTAATGCCAAGTTAAGCTCCTTTAATTGATAAATATCTAGGAGTTAACTTTTTTGGGGGTATTATTGAATTGAATTTTGATAATTCTGAAGCAAGTTCAGAATGAGGAAAACTCTTTATTAATTTTCTTTCACTATTCTTTTTTTAAAGTACACGAAATGAGCAAAAGATACAGAGAAATTGTCTATGAAGACGGTTCTGTAAATCTACTCAATCCGTAGAGCGAACTTTAACACTAATTGGTGTTATTGTCAATACTATAAGATATTAAATGGGCATGACTAGAGATACTGAAGCGCGAGTCAGATAACAATCAAATTTGTTATCTTGACTGAAGTGGAGAAATTTTTTTGAATTTAATTCTTCGCTACGCTCTGAATAACGAGGTGACTGTATCATCTAGGAGAAATGAAGCAACTAATGATCTGGTTTTAGTTCCAAATAACAAAATATTATTTTACTTCATACGGGCGCGGAAAGGGGGCGTCAAGTTAGTGGTCAAAGAACTATTGGGTTGAAAATTATTAATATATGACTCGTCATCCCAAAGATGCGTCTGTGACGTACGATTGACTATAAATTTTAACTCATCGTAGTTAGATGACCAACCATTACCAACGAAAAATTCAAAACCCTTAAATTGAGATTTGTACATTAAACCCGCCGTCGAAACAGTCCCAAGGTAGATAGCTTGCTTGTGCTGTTTGTAAGCCCAATCAACTGCCAATGTCATCATCCCCAAATTGAGATTAGGATCGGAACTGTTAGAACTTGGAAAAGAATGAGCATAATGAGCAAAAGTTCCTTGGACTATTAATCCAACATAACCTTGGACTTGGTTAGTATTAGAATCTTTGAAAATCAAGACATGGGTCACATTGGCCTGACCTGTAAACATAGTTCTGATTGCCGAAACGGGCATGATTGGTTTGCCTTTGCCAATTGATCGAGAGCTATCAAGGCAGAATTTCTGCACTTCTTTGGTGTATAGAAATTCCTCTATTGGTGTAATTTGATAAGTTAAATACTCAACCTTACGCAAAATACGCCTGTTTTCGCTGGATAGTTCAAATTGATTAAGTTTGACCCGACTGCTACGTGCTAGATAATAAATGCCTTTTTGACTCCTCATGGGAACAAATCCAGAGAAATAAATTCTAGACAGATCATCACCGTGTTCTACGCGCAAATAAACTTGATAGGGGAAAATGTAATTACTGTAATCAGGTGTAAATTCTGAGAAGAAAAGTTGCATGGCGTAATTGTACTGCAAAATTGTTATCGTGTAGGTGTGGGAGTTGGTGGCTCATCGATAGGGTCGTCTGCCGTTGGGGTTTGAGTCGGCGTAGCTGAATTGCTAATGCAAGACCCACCGCTACAAACTAAACCTGCACAACAATTGCCGTTTGGATTGGCGATTGTCCATACACAAGCACTATCTTGGGATCTACATGCTACTGGAGTTGGAGTACTTTTTGATCCGGGCGGTAGTGGCGTTGGTGTGGGCATTATTCCAAATGTAGGTCTTGGTGTGGGGCTGTTTTTGGGGGCATTGGGCTGTGGAGTCGGAGTTGGCATTATTCCAAAGGTCGGCACTGGAGTTGCCGTAGGCAGTCCAAGTCCCGTGTACGTTACGGCAGCATCGCTAGAACCATTACCGTTATTGCATCCATTTTGGCGCATGGAGGCACTCGCGGTAACCCGATATGAGTCTCCTGGAGGCATCTGATAATAGTAATATGCCACAAGTACTCCATCTCGAGCAGGGGTATTCATGACGGATTCGGATTCATCTACCACATTGACACTGCTATTACTCAGTTTGTGGATTTTGACTGTGTAACTTAGTTTTTGTTGGTCGAAGTTTTCATTATGAGTAGGACGACCCGCCCAAGATGACCAGACTTGAACTCCAATTATTTTGTTAGGGCACTCTGTAATAGAAACAAAGGCAAGGTTCTCACTAATCAAATCCCCGAAGGTGTTTGCCACGATGGCGGGGGACCGAGAAAATTGGCAATTGTAGTTAGGATTAATGGCTTGAGCGTGGACTTCGGGAGCGATTAATTGATCTATCTTGCCAATGTACTGAGGATAGCCAGCTCGCACATTATGGTCCCCACCTTCGATGTCTGGAGCTGTCCAAGTGAGATTGGGATCTTCGTTGACAACATTGGATGATAACAGAATAGGGTTATTATTTTGGCCTGAGAAATAATATCTCCAAGCCACGAACCCAAACAAAGCAAGCGAAAATGAAAATACCAGTAATGATTTCCAAACAAACTTACGAACCATTACTCTTATGTTAACTATAAATGCACCAATAATACAACTATGATTATTTAGGATTACTTAGATACATCAATTCCAACTCGATTCCCCAGCTTGCGACAATGAGATTCTGCACAGTTGCTCGGATTACAACCCACTGTTTTGCTAGGACAGAGTTCAGGATTAAAATCTTTAGGGAAATCAGGAAAGACTGAGGCTTCAATTACAGGAGCTGTGTTATTGGCTCGTGGAGAAGTAACACCATTGGCGGGAAAATAGTCAGTCAACTGTGGAGCACTTTCTCCGAGTTTGAAATGTGCTGGCAAATGGGAGCTTATATCTAAAAATCTTGGCATATGTGTAATTATACTCTCAAGTTGCAACTTAGGAAATCCTATCTATTAGATCATCAGTTGCATTAACTATGGCACAACTAAAATGTCCCAAGTGAATTAAATCCGGAAGCGGTGGAATTATATTATTTTGTAATTTGCGGGCGGTGAGAGTTAAATTGCTAATTCGATCTAATTCTTGACCCTCTGCAAACTGCCAAAACGTGGGCCACATTTCGATTCTTGAGTCAAGCTCTAAAGGAAATTTGTCACGAGGTTCAAGATTGTTGAAATTGGACCATTGACGAAATTTTAATCCATCAAATTCATTTGATTTGCTTTGTAGTTCTGCAATTGCAGCAATTGTACTTTGGTAGCAGGTCCGCTCGGATAATGAAAAACTTTTTGGTATACGGGAATGTAACTGATCCGACGTCATCGTCAATGCTTTTACTGCTTCTTCTATTTCACCAAATGCCCTAGAGGAATATTTCATTTTATTTAGTCTATCTGCAATAGCGATACGACATCCATAGGCAGTCAAGAGAAAATTTTTGCGCAACCCCTGAAGCGAAATATCAAGTTCGCTTCTATCTGTGGAGATTTCCATGAGGACGATGATAAACGATAAATAGTTAATTGTCAGCTGTAGATCTACGGATTAAGATCCTAAGTCTATATAATATAATCAGCATGGCAGGAATTTTGAGGTTAGAAACTCTAAAGACAGACCCCATATGTCCGCAGGAGTTTATTGAAATCGGTGACTATAACAAAGGAGAGAGAAAATTCGTGCGAGCGCTAAGGCCGATGTGGAGCTCGATGGAAATTTATCATGAATCTGTGATGCTGGTTTTGGAAGAAGAAGACAGATGTAGACGGTGCATACCTGATTTTTTGGTCAAAATGGACAACCAAAGTGGTTTGCTCGTCGAAGTGAGTACAAGTTTTGCTAGAGAAAAAAAAAGGCAAAAACACATAATGCAACGCATTAGCGATATCGAGGGTTGGGATCTAAAACCGGGAATGCACTTGGATCATGTTTTCCCGGCTGTTATTTGTCAGATTGATGACAAAAATCATCTGCGAATTCGTAGTGAGTTATATAGTGCTTTTTTGGATGGTCTGCAAAGAAAGAGACATCGGGGATAAGTTATAAACTAAGTTGAATTTATGCTGTTTAACTTAAGTAGAATTTCTTTTGAGGTAAAAGGCCTGCCGTCTGATTTGAGATATTTATCTAAAATTTCGATGCCTGTATGCTCGTGAATCAAGCCTGCAAGCTGGGCTGTCATGTTGGCTTCGATGTCAAGAACGTATTGAGATTGAGTTAAAACTTGCTTGATTGCATCTGCGGGGAAAGGACTTAACCAAGTGATATGTAAGTACTTTGCTTGAGGAAAAGTGTCTATGGCATCCAGAATTGCGCCTTTATTACTGCCCCACGAAACGATAGTAATCGGAGCTTGAGGATCACCATACAAAGTTGGGGCCCTCATATGTTTGGCGCGACAAGTATCAAGTTTGGTCATGCGTTTGGTCATCTGAGCAACTCGATTGCCAGCTTCATCATTGCTCTGCCCTGCCTGATTATGTTCATCTGAGTTAGCCAAAACATGATTGCCAAGTCCAGGGAAGCTACGTGGTGAAATACCATCGTGGTCAAGAGCAAATCGCTTGTATTCCAAATCCGTGTTTAGTTTAAGTTTGCCTCGATTAATATGGGAAATAGAGGTGAAAGGAGATGTGGACCAATGACATTCACACAAATGCTTGTCTACCAAAATAATTACTGGAGTTTGATAAATATCAGCTAAATCAAAAGCTTGAGCAGTCAAGCTATAGGCCTCCTCAACATCTCCTGCTGACAAAACAATACGCGGAAATTCTCCTTGGCTAGCGTGTAGAATAAATCGTAAATCAGCCTGCTCTGTGTAGGTTGGCAAGCCTGTAGCTGGACCACCGCGCTGACCGATAACTAAAACCAAGGGAGTTTCGGTAATGGCGGCCAAACCATAGCCTTCGGCCATGAGATTGAATCCGCCTGATGCAGTAGCAACCAAACTGCGAGCTCCTGCATATGATGCGCCAATTGCCATAATGACCGCAGATATTTCATCTTCTGGTTGGCGATAGACGAAGTTAAATTGATCTTGCAATGGAGCGATAGTTTCTATAATGCTACTAGTTGGAGTCATTGGATAAATTGAAGCAAACTGCATCCCTGCGCTGATTGCTCCTAAAGAAATGGCCTGATTGCCACTGACAATAATTCGCGGTTGAGGATCAGGCAACGTGGAAAGCACACTCGTGATGCACTGGGCATAATTTTTAGTTACATGGGCAACGGCAGCTTGAGCTACTTGCTGGTTGAGTTTAGCGATTTTAGGTTTGGCATGAAATTCTTGGGCGAGGAAATCATAAAATTTCTCCATCTCTACTCCAAGGCAAACAAGTGCTGCAGCCACAGCAACAGTGTTGCGCATGAGATTGGTGTTACCAATTTGTTGAGCAATACGATTAATAGGAACGCCAACTAAATTAAGGGATAAATCGGAAGTCGGTGGCTGATGTTGCTCTGGATCAAAAATAACAATGGCATTTGGTTCTAGTTCGGCAAAATGCAAGTCTAGAGTGGCTTGGTTTAGTGCAATCAAGCAATCAAGTTGAAAAATAGGACTGCGAATTGGCTGGTTAGAAATTGAGATTCGGGTGACATTATGACCACCACGGATAATGGATGGATATTCTGAATAATCAGATACATGATAACCACTACGACTAGCAATCTTGGCAATTGCCAAGCCCGCACTCATGACACCATTACCAGCTTCTCCTCCAATGCAAACACTTATGGGCAGATCCATATAAATAGCATATCAGAAGTCAAAGATCTGTGGTGGAGAATTTGGAGGGATTGGGTAAAAATGGAAATTTAATTAGAATCCAAGTTATTAAAGGCAAGAAGAGCTGATTCCTTTTCAGACCAAGGATACTCAATCCCTTCTAGGTTAATACTTTTTTCATGACCTTTACCAAGCATAGCAATTACGTCTCCTGATTTGCTTGCTTGAGCAATCCAGTTAATAGCCGATTGTCGATCAGGGATAGTTAGATAAACTGATCTGTTGGGAGGAAGTTTTTCATCTGGAGAAATCTGGACACTTGAGGTTGAGGCAGCACCAGCAAGAAGCTGACGATGAATGTGATTGATTGGTTCAAAGTATGTATCGTCAGATGTAAAAACTACTACATCTGCCAAGGTACAAGCCAGTTCGCCCATAAGTTGGCGCTTGGACTTGTCCCGCTCACCTGTGGCTCCAAACATTACAAAGAGCCGACGATTGGGGTAAATCTGCCGCAAGCTTTTGAGCAATACATCAAGAGCGTTGGGTGTATGGGCAAAATCAATTATGATCTGTCGATCTTGGACAGTAATTAATTCCTGACGGCCCGCGACTTGGTGGAAATCTAGCAAAGACTTAATTATTTCTTGATATTGAAAACCTAAAGCAAAACCTGTAGCAATAGTAGCGAGTAAATTGTAGACATTGAATTCTCCAATTAAATTTGACTCTATTTTGAATTTGAGCTCTTTGGTTGCAAAATTGGGATGATTAACTTTGGCGATAAATGATAATCCATCGGGTTTGAGGACTATATTGGTGGCGCGAAGATTAGCAGATTCGTCGTCGATTGCATAAGTTATCAGGGTTGCCACGGGATTGTGGTTATCAAGATATTTGCGCATGGCATCATATGACTGATCATCCTGATTAAGAATGGCAAACTTAACATGGTTAAAAAGTTTGGCTTTGGATAATAAATATTTTTCGTATGTTTGGTGATAATCCAAGTGATCGTGGGTGATATTGGTCAGAACTCCAATTTGAAACGGAATTCCGTACAATCGGTGTTGATCAAGACCAATGGATGTAGATTCAATAACCATGTGAGTAACTGAAGATAGCTTGGCTTGATGAAGAAGTTGTTGCATTTTCCAAGTGATTGGAGTAGTGGTATGAAAACCTGTGTCGTAATGCGTGTCATTTAGAATTGCTTCGACGGTAGTAATCATGCCTGTTCTAACTTGCGCAGTTCGCAAAAGATGATGGATGAGGCTGGTGGTGGTAGTTTTGCCATCAGTACCGGTGACACCAACCACAGTCATTCTTCGGGCAGGAAATCCATATCGAGTTACCGCAGCGATAGCGTTGGGGAGATGATCGAGATTATTAACAACAGACTGAGGAATTAATTTGCGTATTAATGAAGCCATAATTAAATAAGAATTGTGACGTTACAGAGAAAAAAAAACAAGCTCATAATTGAAAAGATATTACTATTGTGGTTGGATTCCCCAGTAGGAGAATAATTGTTTGGCAATACTAAACCACAGAGGAGCTGCCGTTTGAGAAGCGAAATTTCCACTTTTGGGTTCTCTTAACGTTACAAGCATAATGAATTTGGGGTCTTCGGCTGGGGCAAAACCAATAAAGGAAGCAATGACTTTGTCTTTATCATAATGGCCTTTGATTGGAATTTGGGCGGTGCCTGTCTTGCCAGCAATTCTGTAACCAGCCAAATCTTTACGTCCGTGATTGGTGATGAAGAATTCAAATGCTGTAGTCATAATCTGTTTCATCTTATCTGCGCTTTGAGCAGAAACAACTTGACGAATAGGTCGAGGCTCAATAGGAATGATAGTTCCATTGTCATCAATTTGATTGACAACTTGTGGTTGCATAAGTAGACCTCCATTGGCGATAGCGCCCATAGCTGTTAGCATTTGTATGGGGGTTACGGCAATGCCCTGGCCAAAGGTAGCGGTGGCTAAATCAATTTCTCGCCAATCATCGTTATTGCGAAGCTTGGGTGTCATTTCTTCTTGCAGATCGATGCCTGTTTTGGTGCCAATGCCAAAATCATTAAGAGTACTAATCAAGTTGTCTTGCCCTAGTTGCTTACCTACGAAAACCATGCCAACGTTGTCTGAATTTTTGATAATATCCGTCAACGTTGAGTTGGGATGATAACTGCTATCCCAATTGCCAATAACTTCAGGGCCAATGGCAACGGGTCCATTACATGGACAAATAGTGCCATCATCAACGACTTTTTTATCTATCGCGGAAACCATAACGAGAGGTTTGAAAATCGAACCTGGTTCATAACTTTGGGCCACAACAGGATTGGAATATGCTTCTGCCGGATAGTCTTCATACCAATTGGGTTGGTATTGAGGGATTGATGCCATGGCAATTATAGCGCCTGTCTTAGGATCCATAATGGTGGCTGTTCCTGCGACTGCCATATATGTCTTAAGTCCATCTTTGAGTTCTTTTTCAAGAATATACTGAACAGTTCGATCTAGGTTGGTAATTAGAGATCTGCCTTGAATCGAGTTAATGCTTCGACTTTGACCGATAGCAATTGGATTACCACGGGCATCTGTTTCTTTGCTTATTCTACCTTGTTCCCCTGATAAGTCGCGATTATAAAATCCTTCAAGACCGAAGTATCCTGTAGGAAGCCCTTGGGAATTTTTACCCACAATGCCTAGCACGTGTGGAAATTGACTAACTTCGGGATATATACGGGTTGTTTTGGGAAGGAAAACAAGTCCGTGTAACTTTTGTTCAGCGATAAGTTCTTTTTGAGTTTGAGAGATATATGAAGATAACTGAATCCAAGAGTTCTTTGTATTACCAAGTAATTGATTTAAACGGGCAATTTCTGTATCAATTGGTGAAATTGATGCAGTCAATGTTGGAGTTGGCGATAAAGGCTCTGATACCGACTCTGTGGTAGCTTCTTGTGGATTTTGCCAGGCAAATTCAGGCGGAAGAGGTTTGGTTAATGTATATTGGGCTAGTGTGGTAGCTAAATGTGCGATATTAGTATCCTTGGCCTGATTACGATCAAAAAATACACTATATCCTGATTGTGATCCTGCGATGGTTGTATTATCGCGTGATTTGATAAGCCCTCGTGGTGCTTGAATGACTTGGGTACTCCAGTGCTGTCTGGTGGCTGCCTGAACTAGTCTATCTGAAGCAATCACTTGCCAATAGAAAAGTCTGCCCAATGCCAAAATTGAACCAAGGACAAAAGCTAAACCGATCAAACGAAATCTAGCTGATGTTGAAAGATCGGGTCCATGTGATGTTTTGCGAGGAAAATTATGATTCATTGTCGGAGAATTTGACTACTGTTGCATGGCCAATGGGTCTGGCAAAGTAACCGTCATAGCTGTATTTGCATTAACGAATCCCAGCTCTCCTGCTCTAGAAGCAATTCGGTTAATATCGTGGAGATTAGATAATTCCTGACTCAACTCGCCATTAATTCGGCTAATTACAGCAAGATCATGATCAAGATTTGATATTCGCGTACCCAGTGAGGCACTGCTATTGGTTACAAAAACATAAATAACCATAGCAATTAAGCAAGCTACTGATATGGTACGGGTGAGGATGGTAATGAATGACATATTTTTTTATTGTTTTTCAATTGCTCTCAATTTGGCACTACGTGAACGTGGATTGGTTAGAACTTCCTGTCTATCGGCCTTAGTGGGTTTGGGTGTTAAGGAAACTGAACCAAGGGATTGTTGATAAGTCATAAAATGTTTAACTAACTTGTCTTCGCCCGAGTGGAAACTGATGACGACTAAGTGGCCTTTGGGTTTGAGAACTTGCCAGGCAGACTGCAAGCCATTCATGAGTGATGGGAATTCTTGGTTAACTGCAATACGCAAGGCTTGAAAAACTCGAGTGGCCGGATGAATCTTGGTGTGTTTGCCTAATTGACTAGCAATTAAATCAGCAAGCTCACGGGTGGTGGCGAAATTATGAGTTGAACGGGATTCGATAATAAGCTGAGCAATTCGGTTAGCCTTAGGTTCATCAGCTGCTTGTTGGAAAAGTTGAGCTAAATCTCGTTGGCTCCATTGATTGACTATGTCTTGGGCTGTAAGTGAAGATGATTGGTCCATGCGCATATCAAGTGGTCCGTTGTGCAGGAAACTAAAACCTCTATCTGGTGTCTGTAATTGGTCACTAGATAAACCTAGGTCAAATAAAATTCCGCTGAAGAATTGAGAAATACCCTTTTCTTCTAGGCTAACGGAAATATTTGAGAAATTATTTTTTATCAATGTAATACGATTGGAAATTTCATTTGGCTGTTGGGCTAGACGACTGATCATACGATCGATAGCAGACTGGTCTTGATCAAAAGCAACCACATTGGCTCCGAGATTTGCGATAGCCAATGTGTGGCCCCCGCCACCGAGTGTCGCGTCAAGATACCATTGATCCGGTTGGACGTTAAGGAAATTGAGGGCAGATTGTAAAAGTACGGGCTGATGAACGGTTTGAATGTCCATTAGCTAGGATTGTTAAGTAAAGACTGGGCTATTTGGGCGCTGTTTTGAGCGAGATATTCTTGGTACTCCGACCATAATTGAGGACTCCAAATTTCAACTCTAGAACCAACACCGACAAAAATTACTTCGTTGTCTTTCAAATGTGCATAATCCTTGAGAGGTTGGGGAATAATGAATCGACCTTGAGAATCTAGCTCTATCTCGAAGGCATTTCCAAGCAAATAACGATCTGTGTCCCGAGCTGCACTCAGAGCGAATGGTTTGTCTTGAGCAACTAGAGAGTCAAGAGTTGTCGAGTTGACGATCATCAGACAGCGTTCATAACCTTGTAAAAGAACTAGGTGATCGTCCAGTTCATTGCGGAACTTGGCTGGAAAGGCGGTTCTGCCGTTGGCTTGTAGTTTGGAACTGTAATTGCCAATTAGCATATTTCACCATTATTCACCAATAATCACCATTAAATCCATTTTGGGACTTAGTTTATCAGCAGTCAAGAGTAAAAATGCAGTACTTTGCATAGGTTGATGAAAATTCAAATTAAAAATTTAAATAAAAAAATCCATCTAATGAAAATGACTTAGTGAAAACTATTAATTAGATAGTTTCCAAGTAACATTTCATTAGATGGAGTTGAGTTAAGACACATCTTGATCATCGGTAACCTGACGTCGGTTGTCAGGAAGTGCCAATGGCTTTGACGGACGAGGAGGAGGAAACGACGACCGCACAACTTGAGGTGGCGAATAATTTGATGAATTATCTTCGACTCCTCCAAGTTGATGTGGTGAAGAAATATGCGGTGTGATAACAGGTGCGAAAATAACCAAAGTTATCGGCGCTTGATAGTATGGATTCGAACTTACTGGCGGCTGATCGCGCGTGAGTAAATGTTGAGAAAATTGTTCGTTCACAAGACGATGATTACGATTTTCGTTTGTAATCACCTTGATTACGAACCAGACCAACGCACTAACTCCAATGATCATCGAAATCAAAAATACAAAAAACAAGAAATTAATTTGGAGCTGACTCAATTGCTCTCCGATGTAAAGAGCAATCATGCCACCCACGGCAAGAAAGAAAACAAAGGCTCTGCGGATCACATTACACTCTCCTTCCTAAGTGTCAAAGTACTAGAGCAAGATTTAAGTTAATTGAAATTAACTTAATTAGGCCAAAGTATAGCATATAACCATTTATTCACAATATTATCGGATAAATATCGGTTGGGAAAAGCTACTTATAGAAAGATTCTATCTGGGATTTTTGAATTAGAATTGGGTATAATCTAGCAATGAGTGCAGATAACCTTAATCAAGTAGTAGCTTTGGCCAAGCGAAGAGGTTTTGTGTTTGGAGGATCGGAGATTTATGGAGGGTTGGCTAATACTTATGATTATGGTCCCCTTGGAGTTGAACTTTTGCGTAATATAAAGAATTTGTGGTGGGACTATTTTGTAAGCTCTAGGTCAAATATTGTAGGCATGGATTCTTGTATTTTGATGAATCCTAAAATCTGGGAAGCATCAGGGCATACTGCCAATTTTGCAGACTCTATGGTTGACTGCAAAAATTGCCAAAATAGAATTAGAGCTGATCATCTAATTGAGGATTACTTGGAATCAGTTGGCAAAGAAGAAAAAGTCGAGGGCTATAGTATCGAAAAGTTGCAAGAAATAATTGTAACTAATCATATACCATGTCCGAGTTGCACCAAATCTGATTGGACAAATGTGAGAAAATTTAATCAATTGTTTGAAACTGAAGTAGGAATTGTTACTGGAGCCAAAAATACCGCATATTTGCGAGGGGAAATTGCTCAAGGGATGTTTGTCAATTTCAAGAATGTTTTGGATTCGTCTCGCCAAAAATTACCATTTGGAATTGCTCAATCTGGATCTGCATTTCGTAATGAGATTACTTTGGGCAATTTTATATTTAGAACTTTGCAATTTAATTTATCAGAGTTTGAATTCTTTTTTGATCCAAAAAAAGACAACTGGGAAGATTGGTTTGAGTATTGGAAAAAAGAAATGTGGACTTGGGCAACAGAGATAATTGGTTTATCAGCCAGTAAGTTGCGCTGGAGAGCTCACAGTGATGATGAGCGATCACACTACTCTACTCGCACTGAAGACTTGGAATATCAGTTTCCATTTGGGGTTAAGGAAATGTTTGGGTTGGCCTATCGGACTGATTTTGATTTGCGTAATCATACCGAAAAATCTGGTGTTGATTTACGATATCAAGATCCTCAGGATGCTAATAACAAGTTTATTCCTCATGTAATCGAGCCGACATTTGGAATGGATCGGACGTTGTTGGCGCTCTTATGTGAGTCGTATAACGAAAGTGATGGTGAAAAGCCAAGGACTGTGATGTCATTTGTCCCGAAGATTGCTCCTTTTAAGGCAGCGGTTTTTCCACTGCTGGCAAATAAAGAAGAATTGGTTATCAAGGCTCGAGAGATTTTTGATGATTTGATTAAAAAATATCCAATTACTTGGGATGATCGAGGCAACATCGGCAAGCGGTATTTTTATCAAGATGAAGCTGGGACACCATTTTGTATCACCATTGATTTCCAAACACTTGAGGACAATACTGTAACTGTCCGAGACCGCGATACTTTGGAACAAATCAGGCTGGAAATAACCCAGCTTGACACGTATCTTGGTGAGAAGTTAGCATAATACAGGTGATAATAATTATATGAAAAAAGTTACTCTCATTACACTACTGCTCCTCTCTACTGTTTTGGTGGGTTGTGGTAAAAAGACGGCAGAAGTGGCAACCCCTAGTCCAAGACCCACAGTCGCACCGACACCAACTCCAGCCGAAACTCCGCTACCTGAAGGAGAGCGACCTGTGGTTAAGCTAAGTGCAGATGCTAAGAAGCAAAAGGTAACACTAGTAATTACCAATCTACCTAAGGATGTTAAAGATGTAGACTATGAGCTCGTGTATCTATCTGAAGGTAGCGAGAAAGGTTCTATCGGAACCTATTATGTAGATAAGAAAAAGAAAGAAATAGTTCTGGGGTCATGCAGCAGTGGAGTCTGTAATTATGACAAAGATATCGCAGGCGGGACTCTAACAATTATGTATACAACTGAAAGCAAAGATATATTGTTGCGATATCCTTATACGCTTGAATAGCTCTAATCTTAATTGTTTGATATAATCTTGAATTATCACATAACAAATACTATACGTTTGTTTTTGTGGTTTGTACTTTGAAAATGGTTGGAAAAATGTTTGATGGCAACGTAAGGCTTACTTGATTGAGGGTTGAAAAAGGAGTGAAAATTCTTGGACTCTTAATCTGGAAGCCTTACGAAGATTTCTTGTAACAAGGGAAATCTGATAAGGTGGTTATGTTTCTCTACTTTTTATCGGGGAAAATCCCCAAAGGAGATGAGATGTCTAGGCCTAAGCCTCAACCAAGTAAGTCGCGATGCCCAGATTGTGGAACCATTTTAATTAATGGTCTTTGCCCTAACTGTGACGTTGTAAGTAGCAAGGATCGTCGCTGGTTTCCTCAATCTTCCGCAGGGAGGCGTGAACCCGCAACGGTCAGCAAATCTTCCCCAGCGACAGTATTTAAATTGAAGTTGTAATAAGCAAATCTCATCAACCTAAGTTTTATTTTCCATCTCCGCTTACTACTTGCGGACAATGGAAGATAGAAACTTCCAAGCATACTAATATATTGACCGCTCCTCGCCATTATAGGGGGAGCGGTTTCTTTTTGTCTAAGTGTAAAAATTGGAAATTATGAACTGAATTTTAGGGGTAAATTTGGGAATGGATAGAGAAGACCCCATGATTAAACCTAATATATGTACTCATGCTTCCATCAATTAAATCCATCTCTCCCGAAACTGAAGTTGTATTCATTTTGGATGAGTAATCGTTGAAGCGATATCTACCATCTTTGTATCCCCACACTTGTGCTTGTTGTCTGCGTAAGGAAGAATCATAAGAAACTGCATCCCGATCCACTTTCAATCGCTCAAAGACAGATTCATCTCCATGATAATTAAAATATTCAATCAAGCCGTCAGGACTGGCACGGCGTATATCAAGGGCTGTGTCATTTGGGGACAAAGCTAATCCCCTGTAGCCATTACCATCTCGCTCAAGAAGCATCTGTCTGTTTAATAATGGCAATCCTATTAGTACTTCTCTATCATTGCCGGCAATCGCGAATGATGGATTGGCGTAATGATAGTTAATGTCGTCTCTTTTGCCAACATAAATTCTAGCAGAGTCTTGGTTATCATGTGATGTATATTCACCGTTTCTGGGATCTAATTCAATGAACCTTAAATCTTCTTTATCTTGAGGATATGACGATGTTAATTTGATCCTGCCTTTGGGGTTAAATTGAGCTCTGTATGGTGAATCAGATCTGTCAAGCAACTGTTGATTTTCAGGAATTATGCGAACGTGCGTGTTTTCGATTAAGAAATTTTCTTCTTCACGGTCATAAACAATGCTCTTATATCCATCTTGAGCAAATCGAATACCTCTAGGGTTAGCATCCACAGCCATGATTGGCTGGAAGCCTTGGCCGCCATAATAGTTTATTTCTAATCTGGTCTGGTCTGCTGGGGCTCTGTCACTATATCCATAATCAAAGAACAATCTATTGCTGTTGGGCATAACCAGATCAAAGCCAGTCAGTTTGCGCGCGAAAAAAGCTCTTTCGATACCTTGATACAGTTGAATCGCCATGGAAACCTTTTATCATCTAGCCTCAATATTTGCAAGTCGTATGAAACTTTCTGTCTTCATATTAGAAATCTAGGTTTGGAAAATTAAAGAATCAAAATGCTTTAATTATTTTTGCCACTCCGCTTAAATCTGACACGATCAATTTGAGTCAAATATCTTTTGCGCAGACGTAAAGCTACAGGGGTAACCTCGAGAAGTTCGTCTTCGGCGATGAAATCAAGGCATTGCTCAAGACTCAAGACGGTAGATGGCTCAAGAGCATCCTTGACTCCCTCACCTTTGGAACGATGATTGGTTAGTTTCTTTTCTTTACAAACATTCACTTCAATATCATCTTCTCGTGAAGACAAACCAACTACCATGCCTTCGTAAACTTTGACTCCTGGGTCAATGAAGAGCGTGCCTCGCTCTTGAGCGTTAAGCAAACCATAAGTCATCGAAGTCCCTGCAACAGCTGCAATCAAAGCACCATTGCGAGTTTGATCAAGAGGTGGGCCTTTGGGCTCATAGCCTAAGAGAAAAGAACTCATGACTGCTGTACCGCGGGTTTTGGTCATTAATATTCCGCGGATACCGATTAAATTTTGGCTTGAGATTTTGTATACAAGTCTAGTCACATCGTTACGTAGTGGAAACATGTGTGATAAAGTGCCACGGCGACGACCAAATTCTTCGCTAACTGCGCCTGTGTATTCTTGAGCTACGTCGATGGTGACTTCTTCAAAAGGCTCGCTAACCTTGCCATCAATCTCTTTGTAAATAACCTGCGGACGAGAAATGTCCATCTCAAAGCCTTCTCGACGCATGGTTTCGATTAAAACTGCCAAATGAAGTTCGCCTCGACCACTTACTGTGAAATTACTGGAAGCTTCGTCCTCTTCGATACGTAATCCTAAATTTGTTTGTTTTTCTTTCCACAATCGCTCTTTGATTTGACGAGAGGTAGTAAATTTACCTTCACGACCTGCAAATGGACTAGTGACTGGACCAATAGTGATTTTGATCGTAGGATCTTCGACTTGGATAGCTGGCAAACTAACTGGATATTCTGGATCGACAACAGTTTGACCGATAGTCAATTCTGGAATTCCTGCCAATGCCACAATATCTCCACTAGTCACCGACTCTACTTCTTGACGCTCCAAACCGATACTGGTAAAGAGCTTCATGATTGTATGGCTTGATTTAACTACGCCGTTTTCGACGAGAGAAATTCGATCCCCCTTGGTTAAGGTACCTTGATTGACCTTACCAATACAAAGTCGTCCAACGTAAGAATCTGAGTCAAGAGTAGAAATTAGAAGTTGAAATGGTTGATCCTGATTAACAGCACTATTAGGAACTTCTTCAACGATAGTTTGGAAAAGCGGTTCAATTGAGCCTTCGGTTTCGGAAGTATAATTATCGGGAATGGTGTTAAAAACTTTGCCGTCACGTCCTACAGCATAGAGAATGGGGAAATGAAGGGCATCTTCATCTTCAGCTAAATCAAGGAACAGGCTCTCTACTTCGTGCTGAACTTCTTGAATACGAGCATCTTTTTTGTCGATTTTATTTATGATTAAGATAATTTTGAGCTTAGCATCAAGAGCTTTCTTGAGAACAAATTTCGTTTGAGGCAGAGGTCCTTCGGCCGCATCTACGAGTAATATTGCACCGGAGGCCATGTTGAGCACGCGCTCTACTTCTCCGCCGAAATCAGCGTGTCCTGGAGTATCGATGATATTAATTTTGTTTTCGTGATAAAAGACACTGGTGTTTTTGGCGAGGATTGTGATCCCCTTTTCACGCTCAAGATCGTTAGAATCCATGATCAATTCCTGATGCATTTCCTTCTGATTATCTCGGAAGGTGTGAGTTTGTTTGAGCATGGCGTCCACCAGTGTGGTTTTGCCATGGTCGACGTGAGCAATGACAGCTATATTACGGATTTGCATAAAAAGGCACGAAAAGAAGCAACAGTTTGTAATTTTATCACAATTTTTGCAAATTCGTGTTATGGAATCTTGTTTATAATAAAAGATAAAGAATGTTGGATGTTTACCACTTAGTTATTGTGGCAAACTGTGATTAAATGATATTTGCATGAATGAGCTGCAAAGATATATTGCTCAATGCCGAGAGCAAGGCATAAGTGATGATCAAATTAAAGGAGAATTGATAAAAACTGGATGGAGTGAGACAGATGTAGAAAATGCCATTAGACAGTCAAAGATTCCTGCTCCATCGCCATTTAATCCCGTGTTAAATTCTCAACTTCCGTCAGTAAATGATTTGTCTTCAGTAGAAAATAGTGAATACATTCCTGGTGTAATGAATTTGTTAAGTCAAGCAATAAGAGTTTCGAAGAATAGATTTAAGACGTATTTAGCTGTCTTATTAAGTGGTGGTGGGATTTTGGGGCTATCGGTCATGATTCTAGTATTAGTAGGTTTACCTATTGGATTTTCGCTAAATTCACTAAAACTATCACTTGTCTTATTGTTCATTCTAATTTTTGTTTTGTATCTTTGTGTGGCTCTCTGGACATATGGAGCTATGTTACTGGTTTTTACAACCGACCTCAGCTTCAAACAAATCTGGAAAGAATTAACATTTAGGCGAGTAATGAGTCTTTTATGGACAAATTTTGTGGCAACGTTTGTTATGTTTGGATCAGCTCTCCTATTATTTATTCCCCTAATTTTGCTCTACCCAGTATTTATTTTTTATCAATATACGGTTATTACACAAAAAGTATCGGGGTTAAGGTCCTTGCATTTAACTAATGCCTATTTGAATCAACGAAAACTATCAGTCACATGGAAAGCATTTGCGGGACCATTATTATTGATGCTAGGAATGTTTGCTTCTACCCTACTTTTGGGTATATTTGAAAAATCTAAACTAATGCCGATATTCTTGCTTATATTTATGGTTGCAAGTTTAGGTACGAATTTAGTTTTGGGAAATTATATGGGGATTCTCTATCAATATATATCCAATAGAAAAGTCGATATAGATAATTTCAGGAAATCAAAATTAATAACTGCCAGTCTAGTTTTGTCTGTCATCCTTGTTCCACTCTCTATAATTTCTATTGTGGCGTTATCAATGATCAACCCTGTATCACAGCGACAAAAGGCGTTAGATGGAATAAATCAGCTTGAAAATGGAAAAGGATTGAATATGGGTGGACTGAGCGCCCTTGATCCAACTGCACAGCGAATAAAAGCACATGATACTGGAAGATTATCAAATATTCGAATCCTCGCAGATGGACTTGAGAGATTTCGTTCTGATTACCCAGATGAATATGCCAAGTTAAATATCGGAACTACACCACGAGGTATTGGTACGAATCCGGGATTGGTTGACCTAACTGTTTTGGAAGGAATAGAAATTAAGGAAGTTAGATTTGATCCTGTCGGAGGCTCAAAAGAAGATACTAAATTTTTGGTTAAATTAGAAGATAATGGTGAAATAGTTGTTATGGCAGAATCTCATTATTACGATGGGACAATGATAATGTCTAATCAAGAGTTTAATTTTCAAAAAGAAAGTACAAATATTAGGCGAACCCCATTACCCACTTCGGTAGCGAAATAGGTTTTGATTGAAATCTAAAACTTAATTATGCGTGAAGAATAATTGGCAAAGATGGCTTGCCTTTTTGCTCGACCAAAACCATTTCGGTTGCAACATAGAGGATGAGTGATAAGGCTTGGGCTGTCTCAGCATCAACGTCGAGAGCTTGAGTCTGGTCTGTAACTGCCCATAAGTCTAGATTGAAAGCAGGTTGACCGTTTTGATTAGATTCTTGGACGTTGAGAGTCGTCTGGGGTTTAAGATTTACATAAGCTGCAACTTCGGCATGATCACCGATTAGCATGGTTTGATTGGCTCCATGGTCTGCGCAAAATTTAATTAGTGATTCAGCAGTCATTAATTTATCGTTTTGTGTTTGGTTATAACTTATTAGCATTTGGTATTTGTCTTGAAATGATTCTTTTAGAGCTTGGCCATTAGTAAAAATATCTGGATTAGCATCTACAACTTGACCTAGACGAGTGAGAATTTCGGTTTGTTGGGCAACTGCAGTTTGGAGGATTAAAGGTAAATTATCAGCAAATCCACAGTCACTCTTATCTTCATGCGCGTGAGGACCGCGATGAATACCTGATTGATAGCCTGATGTTTCTAATTGACTAAGTGATTGAGCGATGGTGTCTTGGCTAAAAGGTAAGTCGTTTGTAATCGCGTAAAGTAATACAGGCAATAAACTACCCCCTAGCATTTGAGGGCCTTTGGGGGTATTGCCATCACGTCCATCAACACACCAAGCTGGTTCTGTTCCAATTATTTCTTGTTCGTAAAATTGAGGTTTCATTTTGGCTTCTTTATTTAATGTTTGATTAGAATCTGTTTCCACAGCTTATTATTTTAACTTAGGAAAATCAGATTACAATGTCTAAATCAGGTGAGTTCCCAGTGAGCTAGTCTGCAATGGTCTCTCCAAAACCGATTCAAGATAAGCATCGATGTCCTTGGGGGGCTGCTCGTTTTGTGGCCAGAATCCAAGCTCTTGGAGGATTTTGAGTTTGAACCCACGATGAAGATGTGAGTAATCAGGTCGGGGGGTGTGTAAGTGAGAATAAGCGTTTCTAAGCCAATCAAAAATTAAGGGGGCAGATTGGTGCTCTGGAAGTAATCGATCTACTATCTCGGTTAGATGATAAGCAGTATTAATACGCTCGAAAGCGTCTTGAGCCAAGGGAAATTTGCTAGGTATATCAGCAAAAAACTCAATGGCCTCTACGTGAGTAAGGATATGCAATCCATGAGTCGGAATTATCTGAGCCTTTACATGATTGAACAGTTCGACATGACCTTTGCGCTTGGAGGTAGATTTGCGGACTCCTTTGGCGATAACTGAAAACTTGCCCAGCTCACGAGCAAACAATGTAATAATACGGTCGGCTTCGCTATAGTTGATACGTTTGATTACGATTGCGCTAACTTCGTATGAGCGGTTATCCATAATGGGTTAATCTGCAAACATGAGTTGTTTATCTCCATCGAGTTCGAGGTTTTGGGGCTGTCCGTTAACTGTGACTGATAAGGGATGATTCTTGGTTCCGCCTTGTTTCTGAACTAAGATTTGATAAGGTTTGGTTGTAACTGGAGTTTCGTAGGTAAGGGTAATAGTGTGTAAGCTCTTGGTTCGCAACACGAAGAATCCCGAGAAAACAGTTTTGCCCAAATCCTCACTAGTAGTTACTTGCAATTCAGATCCTTTGGAATCGATTAGTTTGGAACCTGCAGGGGCATAAACTCGTAGCCATGTCGGGGTGTCATCATTGAGCCATTTGTCTTTTTCGCGAGGATTTTTATATTTGATTGTGAGAGTATTCTTGGTTCCTGACTCATTGGTTTCAACTTGGAGATCTAAATCCTGCTCGATAAACAGATTGGACTTACGTCCTCCAAGATTTGCGTCTACTACCATAAGATAATCTCCCTCTGATTCTCGGACCCTGCCACCAAGGTTAAATGATTCAATGGCTGATTGTTTTTCTTCGTCGGGGAAGTACATCATGATATTCTTCTGTTGAATTGCTTTGAACAAAACATCAGCTAGCGCTGCAACTTTTTCTTTGGGTTGCCCCATGGCGTTTGATAGCACTGAATACATCACAGATCCAAGAATGGCTTTGCGGTTTTCGCGAATGTAGGGAGTCTCATAGCTAATAGCTGATTCAAGTTCATGAATGACCTGAGGACAATCACACTCAGGTACGATTTCGGTACTGAAATTACCATAGCCCCCTACTCCTATCGGGCCCATGACGTCAAGCAAAGCAACCAATAACTTCGTGTCAATGCCAATGATGCCATCGTATTTGGTGGCGCCTGTCTTGGCATAGCCTTTTGCAAAGTCTTCCATAGATAGTTTGAAATCAGGTGATAAATTGCGATCTCGCAGTCTCCAAACCGGAGTCTGGCCAGCAAGTTTTTCTTTTTTGTATGGATCAGCGATATAGTCAATTAAAACTTGGGGTGCAGGATCCTTACCAGTGTAGCGAGAATCTAGGTCATAAATATCGCTGTTGAAGACTGGAGTAATTCTGCCCTTGTCTACTTTGAGCACCGCATAGGCTGTAAGGAAACCGCCTGTAGGACGCATCTCAGCGTCATTTTGGAATAACATTAAGTAAGTACGCGGGCTGTCTGCACCGAGTAAGTATGGAGCCACATCAAGCAAAGGACGAGCATCGTTAAGTAATACTGATGCCTGACTAAGCAAATTTTGGGTTTGGGTGATTTGGGATCTAACGGCTAGATTTTGGAATTTGGCAGGTAGTAACTGTGCAAAGAATAAATCATTGACATTCTCCGGATAACGTTTGGGATCGATTTGTTTGATATAGCCTTCAGCTTGTTTGATGTCTGTGCCAATGCCTTCCATTTGGGGCACAATTTTATCGAGGGTCGTGACAAGGAAATCAATCCTGTCTTTAGTTGTCTGCTCACCAGAATCGGTGGCATCAGTAGTTAAGCCAAATAAATCAGCATAAGGGGCTATGGCATCAATCCCCGCATTACCGGCTAGAAGTAATGAGTCGCCTGCCTTACCGATATTTACAGCATCTTGCCAATAAGGAGAGGTGTATGGAAGCTTCTGAGCTTGGGACAATTGATTAACTGAAGATTTATATGACTCAAGGTCATTCTTAATGTCGCCCAATCTCTCTTTGGCAGTGACTAAGTCCTTAGCGGTAATGGCATCCTTGATATTTTGGGCGTGAAGTTGCAAACTATTGATGGATTGATAGGCTTGCTTGGCAGGTGGCAGAATGTAGAAATATCCATAAGCCACAATTGCTCCCAGTAATATTAAAATAAAAAGAAATACGCCAAGCAAAACACGTGCCCAGATTGGGAATCGGCGACGTAGTTTGGCAGGTGGTTCATCAAGGATAGAAGTTAACTCAGCAGTGTTAACTTCTGCCTTCAAATCGTTAGACGTTGTGGGGAAGGTGGTTTGATCCTTGACTGTAGTGGTAGGGGCTGAAGCAGGGGAATCTACCGTTGAGGTTTCCTGGGCATCAGCTTCTACAATTTGAGGTTCTGACAAAATTACTTCTTTGTCTACAACTTTATCTCCTTGGGATTTGTTGGATTTTATAGCCATCAGTACATTTTGACATACTCTGTCTAGTGGTTGTCAACTTATTAAATGAAATGGTTAAGTAGAATTAAATATAAAAAATTAAAAATTGATTTGCTTAATTAAATAATTAATACATAATTAAATTCAGAATGACTAAATT
>CAZLQM010000012.1:0-29234 GCA_964561945.1 uncultured Gammaproteobacteria bacterium
TCGGGGTGTAGCGTAGTTGGTAGCGCGCACGCATGGGGTGCGTGAGGTCGCCAGTTCAAATCTGGCCACCCCGACTAGAGTGATTTTATGATGAAAATTTTCTTATGGAAAATGTAGATATATTACAGCCTCCTACATTTAAGAAAAGTGGGAAAGTAAAAACGATAGTCCAGGCATGGGAAGATGGAGATTGGATTGGTACGTTTAATTTGTGGATAATTAAAAAGGATCCTGTACCATCTATCGTCTATCAACAAAGAAGTCCCAATTCAAGCTGGGCTCCTAATATGTTAGATGTAACGGCGGGGGGGCATTTGGTGGCTGGAGAAAGTATTATTGATGGGCTGAGGGAAGTAAAAGAAGAACTCAATAAAGAATATAGCGAAGTAAATGTCATATATTTGGGCAGGAAACTTCACGTAAGTCCTGATGTAAAAAATCGATTAAGGCAGAATGTTGTTCATGTTTACATGGTTGAAGATAACGCACCTCTTGCAACTTACCGCCTTCAAGAAAAAGAAGTATATGCAATATGCTCTTGTCCAATTAAAGAATTAATCAGAGCTCATACTCAAAAAGGTTATAGTTTTGTTTCTGAGGGGTTGGATAATCAAGGGAACAAACTAGATATTAAAGTTACCAAAGATTCATTTCCTTATAACTGGGACGACTATCATTTTAAGATAGCACTCTTGGCCAATAGGTTCATTAAAGGAGAGGAATATTTGATTTATTAATTATGCCAATGAGATTGGCTGAATCGAAGTCCAGCCCTACCTAATTCTAGCCAATAATTATTTTCAGACAAATAGTTATTGTTTACTTCTCGTTCGTAACTTGGACAAAGGATGTGCATTGCGTGAGCTGCTTTTGTGTATAGGGGAATTAAACTGATTTCTTTGTCGGTTAGTTTTAGGTTTTTTTGGTATTCTGACAATCCCGTTTCATAACAATTCTTGAAATCACTAGGGTCTTTCTCATTGAAGAATAAATCGCAAAACAAAACAGCAAGTTCCTGAATCCGAGGGTAATAATTTGCAACAGAAAAATCGAGGATATATAACTGCCCATTGGTACTACGGATAACATTTGTTTTAATGATGTCTCCGTGTACAAAATAATGAGGCAATTGTTTTAGGTCAATTTTAAGAAATTCTTCAACTAAAGGTTTAACCATAACTAAATCTTCTTTACTTAAATAGTGTTTTGCCTTATTAAACTCAGAAGCGAAATTTACAACCGCCCAACTATCATAAACAGGTTCAATATTAAATTTTATTTGGTTTATTACTGATGCTTGCTGAGCTAAAAATCGCAACTCATCTAGTGTCGGATATGTCTGTAAAGCATAAAATGTTTTTCCCTCAATAAACTGAAGCACACATAACCTAATCACCGATGTGCTAATCATGGTTTGGTAAAGATTTTTATTTTGATTTGATTTGTAAATCGCGGGATGTGCCACGCCAGCGTTAATTGCTATTTGTATTATTCGGACATATCGATTGCAATCTTGCTCATTTCGAAAATCAGCAAAAATTTTAACAAAATATTTATTTTGGGACGTTGTAAGAACAACGTTAAAATCTTCATATCCAACGACAACAACTTCATGGCTAGAATAATGCCCCAAACCATAGTCAGCGCAGACTCTTTCAAGAAGAGGCTTTAGGGGTCCCTGATATTCGATTCTGGTTTGGAAATTATTATCCATGTCAAAATAGATTTTATCTTAAAGTTAGATTTATTGTGGAAACTGTAAACACTTATTTTTTGGGCGACGAGTAAAAAATAGTTATACTTAAATATGATGTATTCGGGATTAAGTGCCCAAGTTGCCAAAGAAAGGTTGGTGAAAGACGGTTTGAATTTGATCCCTGAAAAAAAGGTGAGTCTACTATCCAAGATACTGAAGAACTTGAGTTCTCCGATTTCGGTAATGCTGTTTGTAGCAGGAATTTTGTCATTCGTGGTGGGTAAGAGATTTGATGGGAATTTCATCTTATTTTTGCTAGGAATAAATGTTGCAATAACTTTGTGGCAGGAAAACAAAGCTGATAATGCAATTGGAGAATTAAATAAACATCTAACTCAAAAGGTAAAAACCCGCAGAAACAATAACTGGATATATATTGAGTCACAAGATTTGGTGGTAGGAGATATTATCCAACTTGCCTCAGGTGAAGTCGTACCTGCTGATGGGAAGATACTAGAAGCAAATCGAGTAGAAATAAATGAATCTTCGATAAGTGGAGAATCATTGCCTAAAGAAAAGAAGATCTCTGATCTGGTTTATTCTGGTTCTTATCTAACTAGCGGCGTGGGGGTGGTCGAGATTGTGGCGACAGGGACAAGAACGAGTCTAGGCAAAACTCTATTTGTCGTTGAAAAGATCCATAAGAAAAGTTTACTTGAGCAAGACATCATCGGGATTTCTAAATTCTTAACCACACTAAGTTTAATTGGGGTGGCAATTCTGGCAACGGTGTTATTGATTGAGAAACAACCATATCTGGAGATTCTTACTTTGAGTTTAGGATTAATAATTGCTGGCGTACCAATAAGCCTGCCAACTGTAATGACCTTGATTATTGAATTTGGGGTGTTAAATCTAGCCAAAAAGAAAGCTATCGTCCGGCGATTATCAGCTTTGGAAGATTTGGCTAATGTGAATTTGTTTTTGAGTGACAAAACAGGAACCTTAACGAAGAATAAAATTGTAATCAAAAAGATATTAAGTCATGGGGAGTTTAGTCAAAATGATGTAATTACGTATGCTTCAATTGTGGCTGAGCTGGAAGGGGATAATCCTATCGATCAGGCTGTATTGGAAATAAATGAAAAAAGAGGGTTGCCGAGTGTTAAGTTTGAAGTTGATAAATTCATACCGTTTGATTCAACGCGCAAAAGAAATACCGTCTGGGGGAAAGAAGGCATTAGTAATCTAATAATCTCTGTAGGGGCACCTCAAGTGATTGAGAAATTGTGTAAATTCGGATTGTCGGACAAAGTTAAGTATGAACATGACGTGATGGTATTGGCCAACGAGGGTTATCGGACTCTGGCAGTAGCAATAGGCAGAAACAAAGAGGAGAAAAATCTTAAATTAGTAGGCATACTGGGATTGTCTGATGAACTTAGATCTGATGCTGAGAGTGTGGTGGAGTTCTTGGAGAAAAATGGGATTGATCTGGTAATGGTCACAGGGGATAACCAAGCTATTGCAGAACAAATAACAAGCCAGTTATCAATCGGGAGTAAAAGAATAGTTAGTAAAGAAGAGCTGGATAAAATGAAACTTAAGGAGATTGATCGCGAGTTTTTCTTATCAATTGCCGGAGTAGCTGAGATATTGCCTGAAGATAAGCTTAAGTTAGTCAATCAAGCTAAGAAATTTTTTGTGGTGGCGTCGAATGGAGATGGAGTTAATGATTTGCCTGCGGTTAAGTCTGCCAATGTGGGCATTGCTGTTGCCAATGCAGTAAGCGTGTTGAAGTCGAGTGCTGATATTGTATTAATGACGGATGGAATTAAAGTCATCAAAGATGCCATTATTGAAAGTCGGAAGATATTTGAGCGAATTTATATTTATTCGTTGTATCGGATATCAGAAAGTTTTCGGTTGATTGTAACGACGACGATTCTTGGCATAATTTATAGGTTTTATCCCCTAACGCCACTGCAAATTATATTGATTGCCCTACTTAATGATGTGCCAATTATTTCGCTGGCGTTTGACCGAGTTAAGGTCAAACGAAGACCTGCCAAGATTAATGTGCGGTCGAGATTTATAATGAGTACTTTGTTTGGTTTAGTGGGAGTGGTAAACAGTATGCTGATGTTTTATTTGACCAAAAATGTATTGGAGTTAAGTTGGCAAACGATTCAGACGATGTTTTTCTTGAAGCTGACGGTTTCGGGGCATTTACTAATTTTTGTGGCTCACACCAAAGAACGCTGGTATAAGTTCTTACCAAGCAAAGAAGTCATTTGGGCGACAGTAGGAACTCAGTTAATTGCCACGGTGATTGCTTTGGGAGGATTCTTAATGCCTACCAAGTTGAAGTTGTGGGAGGTGATTGTGGTTTGGGTGTGGGCATTTTTCTGGATGCAGGTAGGAGAAGGATTGAAATTAGCAAGAGGAAGATATGGAAAGGAATAGATGAATTTAATTTGGAAGAATTGAAATATTAAGAAGAAGAAAAAAGAATCAAGGAGTTGAGTTACAATAAGGCGATGGACAACCTTAAGGAATTGTTAACTGAAATGAAAGATAGGCTTGAAGCGATTGAGCTGAAATTAGACAAGGATTCTTTGCAAAAAGAGATAAGAGAATTGGAAGCCAAAACTATGAAAGAAGGTTTTTGGGATGATTCCGAGTTAGCGCAGAAAGTAATGCGAGATTTGACAGGGTTACAAAATTTGCTTGTTAGTTTGGAGGCATTGGAAAAAGACATCGATGACTTAGTTATTTTGCAAGATTTATTTGCTCATGATGATCAACTGGATAGTGATGAAGATCAGTTACATGAGGAAGTTGAGAAGATAAAAGTAAAGCTGGAGGAACTGGAACTAAATATTTTTATGAACGGTAAGTATGATCGTAATGATGCAATTATCTCAATTCATGCAGGACAAGGTGGCACAGAAGCTCTGGATTGGGTAGCGATGTTGTTTCGGATGTATATGAGATTCGGAGAGAGAAAAAGTTGGTCAATGGAAATATTAGACGAATCAGTTGGCGACAGTGTAGGATACAAATCCATTGCAATGCTGGTCAAAGGCGATCATGCATACGGATATTTGAAGCACGAAGCAGGGACACATCGATTAGTGCGCCAGTCACCATTTAACGCCGATAGTCTGCGTCAGACAACCTTTGCCTTGGTGGAAGTAATGCCTTATTTACCAGAAAATAGTGAAATAAATATTGGCAAGGATGAGGTGGAGTTTGAGGCGTTTCGATCGGGCGGTCATGGCGGGCAGAATGTAAACAAAGTTTCAACGGCGGTCAGAATCAAGCATGTGGCTAGCGGAATTACTGTCACCTGTCAGACTCATAGAACTCAAGAGCAGAATCGTAAAGCAGCGATGGCTTTGCTTTCGGCCAAGCTATGGGAAAAACAGATGCAAGAACAATCAGACCTGGAATCGAAAATAAAAGGTAAATATCAACCTGCTGCTTGGGGTACGCAGATTAGATCATATGTTTTGCATCCTTATAAAATGGTCAAGGATTTGCGGACTGAGGTTGAGTCAAACCAACCTGATAATGTACTTGATGGAGATTTGGACATGTTTATCGAGACAGAGATTCGAAAACTGGCTTAATTGATTTGATGATTAGTTGTTGAGTTACAGGTGTCAAATTAAACAGAACTAAAGGAAGTATAAGAAATGCCGATACCATGGCCCAGACTGCAAAACGACGCTTCAGACCAAACAAGCGAACATGTATTTGATAGATAAGAACGAAGACAATGGGATAAATCCACAGTGGCACGACAGAACAATCGGTTAGGCACATTTGATTGCCTCGATCAACAATGAGAACCTCCAGGCAAAGCAGCGTCATAGCCCATAGGCTTAACATCTTTGCTATTACTCCTATGGGATTTGTTGGTTTTACAGAAGATATGACGGCCATGTTTCCAGATTGTTACAGTAAAAATGTCTGAATATATAGTTCCTTGTTAGAAACAAGACTGTGTTTAAAGCCAAAAGATGATCTTGTATCTTGCGTAAAGATGGCCTCAAACACCTTGATTAAGCATATCAAACACTCATAGAAATTACCACGAGCATAGAATACTCTTCACATTTAAAAGTTAAAGAAGGTGAAAATGTATGTATTGGCAACTAAAATATTTTTATATTTAAAATAGGTTGAAAGTTATTAAAAAGTGGTAATTTCCCGACTTGCGCAAACTGCTATCTAACATTTATAGTTAGACAGTATGGACGTCGTATCAGATCCCACTCCAAATAATAGTGCACCTTCAATTCCTACAGTGACCTCACCGTTGGTTAAGCCATTGCCTAATTTGAATGAAAAGATAGAGAATAAGGAAATGAAAAAAAATAATAAATTGATGTTTGGAGGGATTGCTCTAGTAGTAATTCTGCTAGGGGTTGGCACTGGTTATATGGTGTCGAGAAACGGAGAAACAAGCACAAGCACTGGGAAGAAGGGCGGGTCTCTGGCGATGGTGGAATCCAAGGGCAAGGAAGTTAGCGAAGAAGGCATCAAAGATGACACTCTGTTTCCTGACAAAGCCGAAGGTGAGATTCAAGTCAATGATGGATCCCACACCAAAGAAGGCAGTCATATCTTGGTTAGACCTGGCGGAGTTGATCAGACAGCATATTTGACTTCTTCGGTAGTGGATTTGGATAAATTTGTAGGTAAAAAGGTCGAGATTTATGGTCAGACTAACACAGCTGAGAAAGCTGGTTGGTTGCTGGATGTGGGCTATGCTCGAGTAATTAATTAGTAGTTTGGAAGTAGTTTGTGGATTTGGAATGAAAAGGTAATTTTGATCTAGGCAATTGTTTTTGGGATGGGCAGGGATGGCTTGAGTTTGGTAAGATGGATTGATGATTATTTTCAAAGATGTAACCAAAGAGTTTGGCTCAATCGTAGCGTTGAAATCTATTGATTTACTGATTGATAAAGGTGAGTTTGTTTTTTTGACTGGCCCGTCTGGGTCTGGCAAGACTTCTCTGCTTAGACTTTTGTTGCGGGAGATTAATCCTGATAAGGGTCAAATTGAAGTTAATGGTGTAGATATTACTAAACTGAAAAAAAACAAGGTTCCTGCCTATAGGCAAAAGATTGGAGTTGTGTTTCAGGATTTTAAGTTGATTAACGAGTTAACCATTTATGAAAACATAGCCGTGCCGTTGCGTGTGGTGGGGATGAAAAGAAATGAAATTCATACGAAGGTACATGCAATTGCGAAGTTGGTTGGTCTTGAACATCGACTAGGAATATTTCCATCTCAAATGGCAGGTGGAGAACTACAAAGAGCTTGTTTAGCTAGAGCTGTGATTGGACAGCCGACGCTGTTGCTAGCTGATGAGCCTACGGGAAATTTGGATCCCGTAACCTCATGGCAAATTATGCAGTTATTGGAGAAAATTAACAATTTGGGGACAACTGTTGTAATGGCAACTCATAATTTGGAGATTATCGAAGCAATGAGCAGGAGAACAATTATGCTAGAACACGGATCCGTTATTGATGATAAAAAAACACCAAATGAAACACATTAATCATATTGATAAATTGCCAAGACTCGGAACATGGAGTGATGTTTGGCATAATATTCGCCGTTCTCCATATCAAACATTGATTGCGTTGTTAATGCTAATGTTTACTTTTTATACGGTAACTATTTTTGCGTTGATTGCAATGGGGACCCACGAGGTAATCCAGTTTATGGAAGCGAAACCTCAAGTTTCAGCTTTTTTCAAAGAACCTCCGAGTAGTGATCAATTAGCAGAGTTACGTTTGCAACTTGAAGCGATTGGTCCGATTAAAGATTTTAGGTATATTTCGCAGGATGAGGCGTACAAGATTTATAAAGACCAAAACCAAGACGATCCGATTTTGTTAGAAATGGTGGTGGCTAATATTTTGCCCACATCAGTTGAGGTTTCGGCTAATAATCCTGGTGATTTGGAGAAGATGGCCCAAAGTTTGCAAAGCAATGAACTGGTGGATGATCTGATCTATCCCAAACAAGTAGTTGATGAATTTGTGAAATGGACTACATCGATACGAACTCTGGGGATGGAAAATGCTATTTTCTTGGGAGTGTTATCATTTCTGTTGATTTTTGTGATCATGGGGATAAAAGTGGCAATGCATAAGCGAGAAATAAATATATTGTTATTAGTTGGAGCTACGCCTTGGTATGTGAGAAGGCCATTTGTGTTGGAGGCTTTGTTTTATGGATTTTGGGGCGCGGTTTTGGGTTGGGGGGCAGCTTATACAAGACTACTGTATGCAACACCATTTTTGGTACATTTATTCAAACCGCTGGGTGGATTGCCGGAGGCATTTTCGCCAATGATGATGGTTTTGTTACTGGGGATTGAGGTTGGAATGGCATTAATCGGAGCGATTCTGGCTACAACATTGGCTGTTAGCAGATTTTTGTCTCGTCATTAATATGAGTAAATGGTGGCAAATCGGAATAATTTGTTTAGTTTTAGCTGGCATGGTGATCAGGCCTGACTGGCTGGTGTTGGCTCATGAGCCAATGAAAGAAATTGGACAAAGCTCTGATGAATTAGATCAAAAGCTAGAGAATACCCAGAAACAAATTGATGAGTTAGAAGCTAAATTGGCTGAAGTAGAAGCAACTGCAAAGAATTTGAAACAGCAGATTGCTTATATGGATGGGCAGATCCAGTTAACAGAGTTGCGGGTGTTGCAGTTGGAAAAAGAAATTGTTGATTTAAAAAATGACATAGAAGATTTGGGTGTAAAAATTGAATCGTTAGACGTAAATTTGGATCAAATGGCTGTGTTGCTAGCATCTAGAGTTCAAGAAACTTATAAAATAGGCAGAGCTAATTCGTTAACGCTGTTTCTGGGGAGTGAGACATTTGGAGATTTGGCAAATAAAGTTAGATCTATTCAACAAGTACAGTTGAATGATCGCCAGTTATTGCTGGCTATGCAAAAAACTAAAAGCTCATTCGAACAACAAAAGACGGTCAAAGAAGCTAAGCAGGTTGAACTTGATACGGCACAAGCGAAATTGGAAAAACAAAAAGCGTTATTAGATCAACAGAAGGTAAGTAAACAGGTGCTGTTGGATGCGACGAAGAATGATCAGAAAAGGTTTGAAGAATTACTCTCAGCGGCTCGGGCTGAGCAAGCTGCAATTCAGGCTGCGATTAGTAGTTTGGTTAAAAATCTTAAAAATGGTACTCGTGTAGAGGCGGGTGAAAAGATCGCCATTATGGGTAATTCGGGAGCAGAGGGAGGTTGCTCGACGGCTGCCCATTTACACTTTGAGGTGACGAACAAGGAGGGGGTTAATACCAATCCGGCTCAGTATCTTAAGAGTGACTGGCCATATACTTGGGATTTGGCACCTGATGCACCCTTTGCTCTAACTGGCTCATGGGATTGGCCGATGAGAAATCCACGTATAACCCAAGCTTATGGCAATACTTGGTGGGCCAGAAGTGGCTTCTACGGAGGCAAGCCTCATACAGGAATTGATATGGTAGATCGAGATGACACAACCATAAGAGCGCCTAGGGCGGGAACTTTATATAAGGGAGCAGCTTCTTGTCGGGGCAAACCAATGAATTATGTAGCTGTCGAACACGATGATGTAATCAGTTGGTATTGGCATGTGCAGTAGCTAAAAGAATTTAGGAGCCTGCTCTATGAACAAAATACTGCTTAGAGTATTGCTAATATCGGGGGTATTAATAAGTTGTGCTTTTGATGTGTATGCCGTTGAAAATGGAGATATGGAAAACGGAGTGAGTAATTGGTCAGAAGTTACAAATAAGAAAAACGTTACAGTTGAAGAGTCCAGTGAGGCACATCAGGGAACCAAATCTTTGAAAGTTACGAATTCATCTGATAACTCTTATGGAGTATATCAATTAATTCAAGGAATTGAAGCAGATCAGACCTATGAAATTAATGGATGGATACATTTGGCGGAAGGGAACGCTAGTGCTGGATTTATAAGAGTGGCGTGGTACGCAAGTGATGACGGAAGCGGATCACAATTATCAACTGATGATAGTGAGAAAATTAACACGACTGGAAAATGGGAAAGATTAAGTAAGGTAATTAAATCAGACGAAAAAGCCAAGAGCGCTAAAATACGATTACTAGTTGCTAGTAGTAGTGAGGGTAATACTGCAGTTGCACTATTTGACGATGTGAGTTTAGAGAGAGTTGTCTTTCCATCACCTACGATTGTACCTACTCCCACGCCCAAGCCACCTACTTCAACGCCTACGATTAAAGTTATGGCTACCGCTACCAAGTCCAGTCCAACAAGTGGTGTGTTAATAATAACTAAGACCGAAGTTGACAATAGAACTGATGATACAGAGGTTAAGAATTGGGTTAATTTAGATGAAGCTGTAAAAACGGATGAGGCCGCAAATGAAGACGTGGGGGGAAATGAAATGATTCTAGGAGAAGTATTAGGAGAAAATATGATACCAAGTGATGTAACTAATGAACAAAGAAAAGAAGCATCCCAATCTTCTAGTAAAGAAAATTCCGTAGTGTTTGAGAAAAGCCAAAACATCTGGATTTGGGCAGGAATAGCAAGCGTGGGAATTATAATCTCGGCGGTAAGTGGCTGGTTAATCTATCAGAAAATTAAAGAATTGCCACAAACTTAGCTATAATATGCCACATGATCAAAATTGATATTGTGACTCTTTTTCCCGAGATGTTCGTTGGACCATTTGATCACTCGATTATTAATCGAGCGAGGAATAAAAATTTGGTAGAAATTAAGATTCATCAATTACGTGATTGGGCTTTGAACAAACATCATCTGACAGACGATCGACCATTTGGCGGAGGTCCGGGGATGGTTCTTAAGCCTGAGCCATTGTTTGGCGCGGTAGAAAGTTTAAAAAATAAAAGTACCAAAGTAATCTTAATGTCTCCACAAGGAAGTGTGTTTAGCCAAAAGAAGGCGAGTGCTTTGAAAGGAGAAAGTCACTTAATTATAGTCTGTGGACGCTATGAAGGAGTGGATCAGAGATTCATTGACGCGCTTGTAGATGAAGAAATCAGTATTGGTGATTATGTGTTATCGGGTGGCGAGGTGGCAGCGATGGTTATCGTTGATAGCGTGGTGCGATTAATTCCCGGAGCCATTGGCAAAGAAGAGTCGTTGGAAAACGAAAGCTTTAATGGAAATTTACTGGATTATCCTGTTTATACACAGCCAGCTGAGTTTCGGGGGCTCAAAGTACCTGATGTTTTATTGTCAGGCCATCATGGAGAGATTGCTAAGTGGAGACAAGAAAAAGCTGAGGAAAAGACAAAGGAAGTTAGGCCGGAGTTGGCGGAAAAAAAAGAATAATTATTTTTTGCCAGATTTATTTTTTTTGAAATATAAAAACAAAAAAATACTTATTATAGTTAGCGATATTACTAAGATTAACTGCACCGATGTCCTTGAAGTCATTAATAAGATGAAAGATTTAAATCCATTTTGTTGTAAATAAATAAGTGGTGATTCATCTTCATCGATATATTTTATGGTTTTGTTTTCAACATCAAAAGTAATGTTTCTATAACTACCCAATCTGCCACCAATACAGTTTTGTGAACCACAACCTTCCCCTCCATAAGAAGGCTTGGGATTAAATTCGACTGTTGAAAAGCTATTACTTAAAAGATACCAGTGATATTCAATTCCTTGCTTTTCATTGCCAGTTTCCGTGTATTTATTGAACGGGATAATGTTGTTGTGTCTAAGGCGGTATATCGTTACAGGATAAAACTGTTGACCTATCTTACAGGTTCCTTGATTGCAGTAATCTCCATAACCATAATCTGCAGCCCAAAGATAGTCTGAACTACTTATAGGATTATTGTTTTTAAAAAGTATGACAGTGTCATCTGCAAAATAAACCGCATTAGAATATCTTGTAAAGAAACTTAAGAATAAAATATTTAGGAGAAATACAAAAAAGAAAATAATTTTTGAGTGATTCATATTACACAATTGTTATATCCAGACTTAGTTTATAACTAAATATTATCATTCTTTGATTTAATGCAAAACCATTAAATCAAACATACCTATCCTAAATTGAATTTACTATTCCAATTCTGTGACAAGCCCTCGAAGACGTTGCCACAGGACTGTTTGATCGTCATCTATGATGCCAGATGGTAACTCTAAGTCACACGCTAGATCAATAATTTCTTCAAAAGGTATTTGATGCGCTTGTTGTGGCGCATTGAAACGCGTTCCACAAATAATTATGGCTGCCTGAGTGTTTTCGATTAAACCCTTATCAAGAGCATCGAGAGAAATTTGGTATATTTGTTTTAAAACATTTTTCTTACATTTGTCTGATGGGCAAGTTTTTAATTGATCAAATAATTTATCAATTTCATTATCAAATTCTTCCTTGGTCATATGCTGATAACATAATAACAGTTAGCAATGGCTGTATTTTCGAAAGTGAACAATTGAATTTAAAATAAGGTCTGTGCTTGGTGTAAAATCACTTCATGGAGCTGAAAGACCTGATGTTGAAATTGAATGATTCACAGCGTGAAGCGGTGGAATCAATTGAGGGGCCTGTAATGGTGGTGGCAGGTCCTGGAACTGGCAAGACTCAAGTGCTGGCGATGCGAATTGCATACATTTTGCAAAACACCGATACTCCGCCCGAGGCGGTATTGGCGCTGACTTTTTCGAATGCAGGTAAGCAGTCGATGAGGGAACGGTTGGTGTCAATTATTGGAACGACGGGGTATATGGTGCAGATAGAGACTTTCCATGGGTTTGCTGAGCATGTGATTCGGAGTAATCCGATGCACTTTGCAATTGCTGATGAACGATATCAATTGGTAGATGATTTAGATAAATACCTAATTTTGGATGAGATTCTAAGCAACGGACAGTACCGCAAACTTAAACCAATTAAATCGCCCAAGTACTATGTTAGACATTTGAAAAGTGCGATTAGCGATTTGAAAAAAGAAGGCTATACACCAGAGGGCTTTCGGCAAAAAATTGATAGTCTGGAGATGAAAGAAACGGAAAGAGAAAAATTGATTGAAACGGCCATGGTCTATGGAGAGTATGAGCATGAGTTAAAGAAAAGATTGCGTTATGACTATGATGATTTGATTAACTTAGTAGTAGATGAGTTTGGGAAAAATTCGGAGCTATTGTCTAGTTTTGAGGAGAAATATCTTTATCTTTTGGCTGATGAATATCAAGACACGAATACGTCCCAAAACAAGATCTTGTTTTCGTTATCTAAGTTCTGGGGAGAAATGGCTAACTTATTTGTGGTGGGTGATCCTGATCAATCTATTTATCGTTTCCAAGGAGCTTCATTGGAAAACATGCTGGAGTTTCGAATTAGATTCCCCGATAGTAAGATCATATACTTGGGGAGCAATTATCGATCACATCAGACATTATTGGATGGCGCCAGCTCGGTAATTTCCAACAATGTAGTTCGCGGGGCAACGCTGGTAACTAATAAATGGAGTTTGAAATCCCCGACTCAGACTTATGGTGAAAAAATCCAGATAGTCGAACTGGCAAATGGCGGAGCTGAAGATGCTTATGTGGCGAGTGAAATCAAAAAACTTAAAGACTCGGGAGTGAGTCTAGATGAGATTAGTGTGATTTTCCGGAATAATGCTCATGGGGCTGGAGTTTCTCAATTGCTGGGTGCTTTGGGAATTGCATATCAATACTCAAGTCGAGATTTGCTGGATAATCTGACGGTAAGGAATTTTTTGAAATTATTGAATGGAATTGCAAAAATTCATCAAGGATATGATGACGTGGAGTTGTATCAATGTTTGGCTTTGCCTTGGTGGGGAGTGGATGCCTTAAGCTTAGTTAAGGCAAATCGTGAAGCACAAAAAAACCGCACAAAATTATTTGAGGAAGTTGAAAAACAAGACAAATTAAAAGAAATTGTAGCCAATTTGGCAGATTGGAATTTGCGTTCAGAGCAAGTGCCTTTGGGGATGTTTATAACGGAAGTGATTGATCAGTCTGGAATGGTTAATTGGATTTTGAATCAGAAAACTGCTATGGAAGACATGGAAAGCATGCGGAGTCTGTTGGATTTTGTGGATAAACAAGTTAAGAAAAAGCCTGATTTGAAAATTGGCGAGTTATTAAAAATTTTTGAGATGTATAAAGAATTTAATTTGCCATTGCCACCGATTGATTTGGCGAGTGCCAAGGAGGGAGTATCGTTGATGACGGCTCACGGAGCTAAGGGCTTGGAGTTTGAACATGTGTTTATTATCCGTGCAATTGATCGGGTCTGGGGCAACAAGCAAGATAATAGCGGGATCAAATTACCTGAAGAGCTACTAGCAAATGCATTGCCTAAAACAGAGCGATATGAGGATGAGCGAAGATTGTTTTATGTTTCGATGACGAGAGCCAAGCAGAAACTTACGATAACCCGAGCCAAGGAATATGATGATCGGCCAAGTACCAGATCAGTGTTTATTGGAGAAATCAGTCCTGAAAATATGGAGATAGTTGACTTGGAAGAGTTTGGGGAAGAAACAAGCCAGACTGAGTTCCATCAATTGTGGCTTACACCTGACCAACGAGTTGCAATTGATGAGCAGAAATATCTCAAAGACATAATTGAAAATGAGTTTGTTTTGTCATATTCGGCGATCAAGGATTATCTTGCTTGCCCGCATTTGTTCAAAGTTAATCATTTATTAAGAATTCCTCGCCCCATAGATGATGCTGCACTATATGGAACTATAATGCATCGATTAATGGAGGATTATTTGAAACGAGGGAAAATGGTAAATACCGACGCAATGGTGGAAGAAACAGTGGATCGATATTTGTCTCGTCATCCTGAAAAAGAAAGATGGTTGGAGACATTGAAGGAGAATTTTAGGATTGTGATAGAAAAATATCTAATTAGTATTGCAAAGCCTGAGAGTAGCGAGATATTAGTCGGGAGACATCAACCTGTATTATTTGAGGGAGTGCGAATTCAGGGCAAGATTGATCGGATTGATTGGGTAGATAAAAGTGCACGAACAGTTAGAGTGGTGGATTACAAAACTACTGATGCAAAATCTAAAAATGCTTTATTAGGTTTGACTCAAGATAAAGAATCTCCAACATATGTAGATCAGTTGCGGTTTTATGCTTTGTTATTACAATCTGCCAATTACTTACGATACAAACCGGTAGAGATGGAATTGGTGTTTTTAAATCCTACCAAAACTAAGAACCCTGATATTAAGCATATAACGATTGATGTGGAAGATGATGAGAACATGGAAAACTTAAAACAATCAATTCATCAAGTATGGGAAGGGATTGAAAAGTTGGAGTTTGAACACAGTGAAAATTGTGGGTGTGAGAAGTAAAGTTAGTAGCTTAGAGAACGTATTAATAAAAAGTTTGTTTAAAACGTATTTTTAAGGATGAAGAAGAAAGAAATATTATAAAAAGTCTAATTCTGCAAAAGAAGTAAGTTTTGGCTACAATGATAAAAGAATATAAAGTAGATAAGTTGGATGGAGGAAATCCACCCTGTAACACTTGCCCATATGAATAACGAACTCGAACGACTCAAAGAACATTACGGTAAAAAACGAAACTGGTTGATGTGGGGGCCGTATCTCTCTGGAAGAGCCTGGGGTACGATGAGGGAGAATTATAATGGGGATCTATGGTGGGGCTTGAGTCACGATCAATCTCGATCTGTGAGTTATCGCTGGGGAGAGGATGGAATTCTGGGAATTAGTGATGAACATCAATATCTGTGTTTCGCGATCAGTATGTGGAATGGCAAAGATAAAATTTTAAAAGAACGATTGTTCGGGTTAACTAATCCTGAAGGAAATCATGGGGAAGATATTAAAGAGCGAGTATTTTATCTTGAGGGAAGCCCAACGCACTCATATTTGTCGGGTATGTATTCATATCCGCAGGATAGTTTCCCATATGATGAGTTGGTGAGCGAAAATGCTAATCGAGGGTTGTATGATGTGGAGTATGAATTAGTTGATACGGGCATATTTGAAGATAACAGATACTTCGAAATCAAAGTTGAGTATGCCAAGGCTGATGAGAATGACATTTTTATTAAAATTACAGCTACCAATAGAGGAAATGAAAGTGCGCCTTTGTGGTTAATTCCCACCTTGTGGTTTAGAAATAGTTGGGACTGGGGATATCCGACCGGCCCCAAAGGAGACACAACTGTCATGCCGAACATGAAGTTGGATGAATGGAAGCAGGGTCCTGTAATTAGCACAACGCATCCTGTGTTGGGAAACTACAACTTGTATGCTCAAGAAGCGAGGGAAGTGATTTTTACCAATAACTCAACTAATATGGCTCGGCTGACGGGTAAATCACAGAGCAAGAAAAACAAAGATGCATTTCATAGATATATAGTCGATGGCCAAAAAAACGCAGTAGACAAAAATCAAGGGACAAAAGCAGGATTGGTCTATCAATTTGAAAATATTAAGAGTGGAGCAAGTAAAGAAGTTTGGCTGAGATTGACACCTAGTGTGACCTCTAGGCCTTTTGGTGAGAGTAAATCAATCTTGGTTGAGCGCAAAATTGAAGCAGATAACTATATTAAGCCGTTGTTGAAAAAAGTTCCTAGGGAAATTACCAATATCGTCAAACAAGCTTGGGCGGGACTGGTGTGGACGAAGCAGTGGTATTACTTGGATATGGATCAATGGTTGAGCGGTGATCCAAATAAGAAACGTAACGCTCCACTATTGGCTGGCAATCAAAACTGGCGTCATCTCAAACATGATGATGTGATGCTAGTACCCGATCACTGGGAATATCCGTGGTATGCAGCTTGGGACTTGGCGTTTCATACGGTGTCGTATGCCGACTTGGATTTGGAGTTTGCTAAGAAGCAACTGGAGATAATGGTGAAGTCACGAGTCATGCATCCCAACGGACAGATTCCTGCCTACGAAAATGAATTTGACGCGGTCAATCCGCCTGTAATTGCTTGGGCGGTGTGGAAATTGTTTTTGATTGGTAAGGAAAACAAGCAAGTTGATGTGAAATTTTTGGAGAAGATGTTTGGAAAGTTATTATTAAATTTTGGCTGGTGGGTAAATAAAAAAGATGCACAAGGTAAAAATGTCTTCCAGGGGGGTTTCTTAGGATTGGATAATATCGGAATTTTTGATAGAAATTTACCAATTCCTGGAGGTGGTCTGCTGGATCAAGCTGATGGCACTAGTTGGATGGCACAATATACTCTAGTAATGTTTCGGATGGCAGTAGAGCTGGGCAAAAACAATGACAGTTATCACGATTTGGCAGAGAAATTTTTGAGACACTTTATGATGATTGTGGATGCCAGCACTCATATTGGAAATATTGGGGTTAATCTGTGGAGTGAGCATGATGGATTTTTCTACGATGTATTACACACGCCTGATGGTCAGAGTAAACCATTGCCTGTAAGGTCTATCGTGGGATTGATGCCAATGATCGCCAGTTTAACTTTGGCAAAAGATGAGCTTGATTCTTGGGAAGAACTAAGACCGCTGATAAAAGAAATAAAACACGAGTTTCCCCTTTTGGTACAAGATGGGCATTTGGTGGAAGAAGAGGAAAATGCAAGTCTATTGCTGTCGATGGCAAGCGAAGTTCAAATTAAACGCTTGCTAAGATATATGCTTGATAGCAGCGAATTCTTATCATTATATGGCATTAGATCGTTATCTAAATATCACGAGGTTAATCCAGTGGGAGTGGAGTTGGGAGGGCAATGGTTTTCGATCGATTATCAGCCCGGAGAATCAAAGGGGGCGATGTTTGGGGGGAATTCTAACTGGCGGGGTCCAATTTGGTTTCCGATAAACTATTTATTGATTGATGCATTGCGGATTTATCACAAGTTTTTTGGTGACAATTGGAAAGTCGAGTTTCCCGCCAATTCGGGCCAGAAGAACCATCTGGGACAGATTGCCGATGCTCTAAGCGAAAGATTATTGACGTTATTTGTAAATGAAGATGGAGACCTGCCCCCTTCTATGAAAAACGGTCAGTTTCCTGAGATTCAGTTCCATCCGGAGTTATTATGGTTTTATGAGTATTTCCACGGGGATAACGGTCGGGGGTTGGGAGCAAGTCATCAAACAGGCTGGACTGCGTTGATAGCTAGGTTGATGAGAGAGAAAGTAGAATAAGATTTACTTTTTGTGGATTTTGTGTGATTGTAAGTAGAGTGAACGAGTTTAGTGGGATAACCCCAGCCGAAACAATTGAAAAGGAAAATGAGAAATTACCTCCTCTTCCTTTTACTTATGAAAGAACTGGAAATAAAGAAGAGGCTCAATATAGTTATAGGAGGGTTTCTTTAATAAAAGTTTGGGGCAAGGAAACTGATGTATATTCCGATGAAGATATTAATAAAAAAGTTCGAATTGAAAAGGAAAAATCACAATGGTATACCAGCAAAGAATGGAGAGATAAAGGTCAACCACAAGAACAAGTAGAAGTCCAAATAGGTGAAAACACGATAACGATTTATAACTTTAGTAAAGAAAAAACACTTACCGAAGAACATCTTGAAAGCACAATAAGGGTGATTCAAGAAATGGCGTCAAGGTTTCCCGAGGTCTTAGCAAAACTACGATGGATTTTGATAAACGATGAGCAGCTTCCTAGTGCATGGGGCGACTCAGAAAAATATCCAACAAGTGGTATGGCACGTTCTAATTGGGATGCCTTTGAATTTTATCCCCGTGGATTAGAATTGTCACCTTACCGGCAGCCTTATGTAAGTAATTTTGAAGGTGTATTTGCACATGAAATGACTCATTTAATTGATGGTAAATTTATAAATGAATGGCAGGAAAAATTTAAATGGATAAGTCTGTATGACAGAAAAGGATGGGACTCTCGATTGAGCCCGGATGGTACAAGACTGGTCTTTATTCATCAAGAAACAGGTCAAGTTGTAAATAGTGATTACTTGCCTGATCAACCTGAACAATGCGTGAGTGAATATGCTAAGTTAAATGAAAGAGAAGATATTTGTGAAAGTATGGTGGCTTATTTGTATCAACCAGAAAAACTACGTGAATTGTCTCCCGAGAAATACGAGATCCTCGCGGGGCATGATGCAAATTTACCAAAAACAGATGTATTAATTCACAAAGTCGCTAAAGAAGATATATCTTTACCTGTAATTGATCCAGAAGTAGTTAAATACTATATAGAAGAACCAGAATAAGTTATTTTATGATCAAAAAATAATGCTTGTGACTGACAAAGATCAAAATCTTGTATAATCCCCTCATGGATCACAATCAAGTTAGAGATAAGTATTTAGGATTTTTCGTTAAACACGGGCATACGATTGTGCCTCCTGCAAGGTTAATTCCAGAGAACGATCCAACTACTCTATTTACAGGTTCAGGTATGCAACCATTAGTACCGTACTTACTAGGGGAAACTCATCCGATGGGGACGAAATTAGTTGATAGTCAGCCGTGTTTCCGAGCGGAAGACATCGATGAAGTGGGCGATAATCGCCACACAACTTTTTTCGAGATGTTAGGAAATTGGTCGTTGGGAGAGTATTTCAAGAAAGAACAATTAAGTTGGATTTTTAGTTTTTTGGTAGACGAAATTGGACTTAATCCAGAAAAATTATATGTAACTGTATTTGCTGGAAATGAAAAATTGGGTCTGGCTAAAGATGAAGAATCAGCGATGATTTGGAAGGAGTTGTTTACGGATAAAGGAATTGATGCTGGTATTGTGGAAATCGGAAGTGAAGCCAATGGCTCACAAAAAGGCATGCAGGGCGGAAGGATTTTATATTATGAAGCTAAGAAAAACTGGTGGAGTCGAGCAGGGATACCTGAAAATATGCCACTTGGTGAACCTGGTGGTGGAGATAGTGAAGTGTTTTATGAATTTAGCGAAGTTGCGCATGATAGGAAATTTGGGGAGAATTGTCATCCAAATTGTGACTGTGGGAGATATATGGAAATTGGCAACAGTGTGTTTATGGAGTATGTGAAGCAGGAAACTGGATTTGAAAAACTACCCAAGAAAAATGTAGATTTTGGTGGTGGGTTAGAGCGGATTGTAGGAGTTTTGAACAATGATCCGGACATTTTTAAATCAGCAGCTTTTTGGCCGATTATTGAAGAAATAGAAAAAGTCAGTGCAAAAAAATATGAGGAGAACAAAGTTGCTATGAGAGTGATTGCCGATCACATGAGAGCTAGCGTAATAATGATGGCTCAAGGAATTGAAGTGGCTAACAAACAACAAGGGTATTTTTTGCGTAGGCTAATTCGGAGGGCAGTGGTCAAAATGCGGGCATTATCAGGAAATAGAGTTGAAAAAACGATGTTAAGTCAAACAGCCAGAAAAGTCGTGAACATGTACGTGGGTGTATATATTGAGAAAAGTCAGGAAGAAGAAATTGTGGGCAAGTTAGAAACTGAGATTGAAAAATTTGGCAAAACTCTCGAGCAGGGTTTGAAACGATTACAAACTTTGAAGTTGGAAGAGATTACGGGGGAAGTGGCGTTTGATTTGTTATCCACTTATGGATTTCCTTATGAACTAACTGAAGAATTAGTTAAAGAAAAAGGTGGAGTGTTGAAAAAAGAGGAGTTTGAGTTGGCACGGACGAAACACTCCGATCTATCGCGAACCGCAAGTGTGGGGATGTTTAAAGGCGGACTGGGAAGTCATGGAGATAGCGAGTTGAAATTTCACACAGCCACTCATCTACTGCAGGCAGCACTAAGGAAAGTGTTGGGTGAGCACGTCAGGCAGAGAGGTAGCAATATTACGCCTGAGAGATTGCGGTTTGATTTCATGCATGGAGAGAAATTAAGTGAAGATGAAATAGAAAAAACTAGCAGTTTAATTCAGTCGTGGATAGATAAGAGTTTGGTGGTAAATTTTGAGGTGATGGATTTTGAAATGGCGATTAAAGGCGGAGCTTTGAGTGTGCCAGAGGAAAAATATCCACCTCAAGTCAAAGTTTATTCTATTAAAGATGGGGAAGAAGTTGTCTCAAAGGAGTTGTGTGGAGGACCTCATGTTGAGAACACAGGAGTAATTGGTAAATTAGAAATTTACAAACAAGAGTCAGTCAGTAGCGGGGTGAGGCGAGTGTATTTGAGAGAGAAAGGAAGTTAGGCAACTAATTTTGGGGGATTTGGACTATTTTAAGAGAAGCGAGGACAGGTTCGAGAGTTTGTGAAACATCAGACTCAAGGAGTTTGGGGGAGCTTGAAATTGGCTGGAATATATTTACTATGTTATTTTGAACGTACAGAATATATCTCTCTTTGTGTCCACCATTTTTTACTAAGACATCAAGGTATGTAGTCGAATTTAGTGGTTTTTCTTGAATTTGAAGAATGGTTGGTACATCATCTCCGAGCGCCCAAGGGTTCTTTTCCTTGAGATAATTGGCAAACCAAACCCGACGAGACTCTCCTTGGTAGTGGTTTATAGCAATTTCATTGGAATCTACGGTAGGATAAATCGAAGTAGTATAATCCCATGCTTCATTTGACTGACTATCCCGCAAAGTTGTTTCTGAACCAGAAAATTCAAAGGTAAAATTTGGAGGAGTTTGAATAGTAGTTTTGATTCCGAACCCACTATCAACTACTGTTGCAGTTTTCCAATCACTAGGGATGATTATTAATTTGTTGGTTGTTATAGATTCTGTGGAGGAAGTTGAACTTTCTGTTTCTAAATCTATAACTGGCACTATTGTGGGTTCTGACTCCAGAATAGGATAGACGTCGCAACACATGGGTTCATCGTATTTGGGCGGAACATTACGCAAGCCCAACCAATAGCCTCCAGCCCCAAAGAATGCGAAGCCAAAAACAATAAATAAAATCAGAGGTAATTTGTTGGATAGTTTTGGGTCAGAAATATTTTGGGGTTGAGAAGATAGGGTATTTGATTGAATGTCAACAGGGGTTGGCGATGTCGAGTTTGTGTCAGATACTTGATCCATTGGTGATATTGTACCCATTTTGTTCGCAGAGATTTGTCAGTTGCTTGTAGAGGTTGTTACAATGAAGCCAGCGTATAAAATATGAGACTGCTAGGCTTTTCTAAAGAAACCGATAACCCGATTGTTAATTTACCCTCTCAACTCGCGTTACGGATTACTTCATCCTGCGTGCAAGCTGCGATTTGGGTAAAAAAACCCGGATCTAAAGTTGAGGTTTTGGCGTTAAGCAATATCATCGATTACAAAGAGGACGACATTGATTCTTTGATCACACAAGCGGATAGCGTACTGGGCGAGTGTATTGAACAGTTACCTGAGCAAATTGATGAACCGCACCAAGTCCTATACGGACTGCCCTCGACATGGAGCGTGAATGGCTCACTGACAGAGCAAGCCAGACAGTACTTAAAACAATTATCGGTCAAATTAGATTTGCAGGCACTAGGAACGGTGGGAAATATCGAGGCTGTCGTTAATTTTATTTCTGTACACCATGGGGTGGTTAATGGAATTCTAGTTGGGGTGGATGATGAACAATTAGAGGTGGGATTAGCGGTTCAGGGTATGGTAAGTAGTGTGGCAACTTTTCGTAGAAGTGGCGATTTTGTGCAGGATGTCAAAGGCGCAATTGCAGATTTCAAACACAATCACCTACCGCCCAAGATTATTTTATGGGGGAATGATCAAGATTTAACAGGATTACATCAACAATTGATGTCTTATCCTTGGCAGGATGTCGCGGTAGGTTTTTTGCACTTGCCTGATATTGCGATGCTGCCAGCTAATTTGCCATTGGAAGCTATAATTTTTGCAACTGAGCCTCGATCTGACCACAATTTGAGAGAATCTGAGGTGCATGTAGTGGCCAGAGCTGAAAGCAATGAATCTCAAGACGAAGACATAATTGCACACAATGAAAAGTCTGACGGCAATGATGATGAAATTTTGGATGATGAAGTTATAGATACCCAAGAGAGTAGTAATCATTTAAGAGAAGAAGAAGAAGAAAACGAAAAGAGTGAAAATGAACTGGGAAATGAAAGTGGAGGTGGAATCGAGAATCCTGATATCCTTCATGAGCATGCGACAACTTTAACCTCATTGGGATTTGTGCGTGACCAAGATATTCGAGAAGTCACCGAAAATGCTTTTGATAATTATGAATCAAACATTGGTTCAAGTGTGATGGCGTCTACTTCTAATGACGTAATTGAACCAAGGCCTAAATTAGTCGAACCTGCTCCCGTAATGATCAAAACTGAAGATCCGCTAACGGTGCAAGCGCCAGTGATTAGAAAAAGGAAGTTGAAAAGTTTGCGCTGGATCTTGATTAGCATTGTGAGCTTAATCTTAATTGGAGGCTTAGTCGGTGGTGTGTATGCAGTTTGGAAATCATCGAGTGCTCTGGTGACAATGAAAATAAAGTCAACCGATATTAGTGAGAATTTCTCGGTGACATTGGATACCGATAAATCTGTATCTGACATGGAAAATGGTATTTTGGCAGGGAAGCTACAAACCAGCGAGGCAAGCGGTAGCACGACGGTCAATTCAACAGGCAAGGCAACCGTGGGAGAAAAAGCTCAAGGAGAAGTGACTATTTTTAATGATACTGACGTTGAGAGGACACTGGCTGCTGGGACTAAATTGACCACATCTGATGCGAAAAAACTTGTATTTACAATTGATACAGCGGTTAAGATTGCATCTAAAAGTGTTGATTTGTCTAATCAGACAACACCATTTTCTCCTGGAGTAGCAACGGCCAAAGTAACGGCAGAAAAACTAGGTACCGAATCAAATATCGCAGCCGGGAATGCTTTTAGTGTGGCAAATTTTTCATCAAGCATTCTTTTGGCAAGAAATGACAAGGCTTTTACTGGAGGCAGTAGCAAAGAAGTTAAGGTCGTATCTAAGCTTGATCAACAGGCCGCCACTGACCAATTAAAAAAACAATTAAGTACCGAAGCCTTGGATAAATTGATGGCTGACAAGGATAACTCTATTGAACTGGTTGATACTTCAAGTAGTGTAAAGTGGAAAGAACAGACTTTTAATAAGGAAATAAACAGCGAATCTGATAGCGTGACTGCCAGCGGTACTTTGACTTATACAATCATTGGTTATGACGTGAATGAAATAAAGTCTGTGGCTAAAGAAAAATTAGTCAATGCTTATGTGAATGAAAAAGATTCTATTGGCGATATAAGCGTGGACTTTGAGTTAGATAGTGAGAAATCTAAAGATAATATATTTGTGTTTAACGGTATTGCCAAGGCAAAAGTAAAAACTAAGGTTTCAATTGAGAAAATTGCTCAGAAAATAGCAGGTCAAAACACCAAAGACATGCAAACCTATATGATGAGTCTGCCCAATGTGTCTGATGTTGTGGTGGTACGGAGACCTGCCCTGCCACTTTGGTTTGATAAGTATCCGCCTAATGCGCAGAAAATAAACATCGTGGTTGAATACGAATAATTGATATGGTGAAATATTACTTGATTGATCGGGGATATTATAAAAAAACTACAAGATCAAAGTTAGTTGCTAGTGCTTTGGTGCTGTGTGCGTTGGTGGTGGGTGGTTGGGCGTACGGGCCTATCATTTGGTATCAAGGGTTAGTGGCTCCGGAAATTGGCAATAGATCGTACGTCTCACCATTGCCTGATACTCGAGTTTTGGGGATAAATAATAATAATTTTTATAATCCAGATTCTTGGTTTGTGGCGAGTGGTAATTCTAATAATCTGCAAATTGAAGAGCCTAAGGGAGATACGTATTACATTACAATTCCTGCTTTGAAAATTATTAGAGCAAAAGTAGAGATTCACAGCGATGATTTGGCCAAGAGTTTAATTCATTATCACAATACCGCAGCTCCAGGAGGTCAAGGTTCTGCCGTAATTTTTGGCCACTCGGTTTTGCCTCAGTTTTATAATCCCAAAAATTACAAAACGATTTTCTCAACACTGCACACGTTGAAAAACGGCGAGTCTATCGTAGTAGAGTACGATGATGTTTTGTATCACTATCAAGTCGCTGATAAATATGAAGTAAATCCCGAAGATATGTATGTGCTAGATCAAGATTTGTCTGATAAAACTTTGAAGTTAATTACATGCACGCCACCTGGCACTTATGCTAAGCGACTCGTGGTAGAATCACGGTTAGTGCCTTTTGATGGCATTGAAGAACTTTATGAAAAAGCAGTGGTATCTGGGTCTTGATTATGGTAAGTCATGGATTGGGATGGCGGTCGGGAATGCTATGTTTGGAGTATCGGCCTTGGCAGCGGTAAAATATGTGAATGAAGAAAAATGGATCAGTGATCTATCGAAGGTGGTCAAAGAATATGAGGTAAGCGAGATTGTGATGGGAATGCCAGAGGGTTTGTTGAAAGAAGAAATTGAAAAATTAGGCAGAAAACTAGAAAAGAGTTTGGAAATTAAAGTTAATTTCCAAGATGAAGAAGGCAGTAGTAAGCTAGCTGTTAAGACAGCGCGAGCCAGTGCTGTATCGGTGGGAAAATTAAAAGAAGGGGAGCATAGCCTGGCGGCGAGTGAGATTTTGCGAAGGTATTTGTACGAAAGAGTTGATGATTAATTTGATGAGAAACTTTGGGATTGGAAAAACTTTTATTTTAAATTAGCAATTATTGATATACTTGCTTGATATCTATGAAAAAGAAAAACAGTTTGAAAATTCTGGCCTATTTGTTGATGAGCATAATAATAATTCTGGGATTGGTCGTTGGTGGGGCTTATTTCTGGGCTAAGTACGTACTGACTACACCAATAAGTGATACTTCTCAAAAAATCGAATTTATAATCGCTCCGGGTTCGAATACAACCGTGGTAGGAAAACAGTTGATGGAAAGTAATTTGATTCGAAGTGATGTAATGTTTGGTTTGTATGCTCGATATAAAGGCTTGGATAAGAAGATCCAGGCAGGAATTTATTATCTGGATCCATCGATGAACTTGGTACAAATTATTAGCAAGTTGCTCAACAATCCAAGCGGGGTGTCAGTAACTACCATTGAAGGCTGGAGGCGCGAGCAAATTGCCCAAGCATTGGAAATTGCTTTTGATGATAAGAATTCAAACTATAACATGGATGACTTTATGTTGTTAACGGAAAATATGGAAGGAACGCTATTTCCTGATACTTATCAGTTTGAAGTTTTTGCGCCAACGGAAAAAATTATTAAGATTATGCATGACAGGTATTTGGAAATTGTGGGAAAGATGATGCCTCAAGGGCAAGCCAAGTTATATAGTGAGGAACAATTGACGATTGTAGCTTCGTTGCTGGAAAGAGAAGCAAAAACTGAGAGTGATCGTAGAATTGTGGCTGGAGTATTGTTCAATCGACTTGAGAATGGAATACCATTACAGATTGACGCCACTTTGCAGTATGTTAAGGCAACACGGATTTGTCCTGTAATTAATACATGTTCTAACTGGTGGCCTAGTCCGAGCAGTGATGATAAGGATTTGGTTTCCCCTTACAACACATACCTCAATGTTGGATTGCCACCTTTGCCAATTGCCAATCCTGGTAAAAATACTCTAGTTGCGGCCCATGAACCTATTACAACAGACAACTATTATTACTTAACAGACAATGTTGGCATTACTCATTTTGCTAAAACCTACGATCAACATTTGGTAAATATAAATACTTACTTGAAATAAATGTTGACAAATTAATCTGGTTTGGTAATATATTTTTAGCACTTAGATATGTTAAGTGCTAAAAAAGAAAGGAGGTGGCGTACAAACTATGGCTATACGAATTAGAGATCCATTCTCGATCAACAGATCTTTGTGGCAATTGCCATCAGTGTGGGAAAACGATTGGGTAGATCAATCCGATCAAGAATTAAGTGTCTATGAAACTGATGATGCAGTTGTGATTGAAGCGGTTGTAGCAGGAGTGCCTCAAGACAAAGTCGACATTTCAATCGAAGGTGGCACCGTTACAATCAAAGCGGCTCATCAAGAAAGTGAGTCAGAGAAAGAAAAGAAAAAGACAGTATATCGACAGTCCAAAGCTTTTCAATATCTTTATAGCACATCTTTGCCCACCGCAGTTGATGCCAATACTGCTCAAGCAGTAATTGAAAACGGAGTTCTTAAATTAACATTACCCAAAAAAGAAGAAGCCAAGCCCAAGAAAATTCAGGTTTCGGTTAAATAAAGTGGTGTGAGGGCAGGACAAGAGTTAAAACCGCTGACTTCTATAATGTCAGCGGTTTTTTGGTACAATAGCAGTCAAGTGACCTGGTGGCTGAGTGGCTTAAGCAACGGTCTGCAAAACCGTGTACAGGGGTTCAATTCCCCTCCAGGTCTCACAATATTAGCTGGGTGAGCTGTGGGGGTTTTGACATATTTGGGATTGTTGAGTATACTTATCGGATGTGAATTTGACCTTATGGGCAAATTTACATGATTGTGGCAATACTTACGAGACAACTCTTGAGTACTCGCCACGTATTATGGAAACAATTTCCCTACTGAGAGCTGGGCTGCCGTTTTTCTTCCAGTTAATTTCAGGATTAGGTAAACCACTGACATATCTGCTAATTGGACTCATCGAGTTGTCCTTGAACTTATTGGTAAGGACGATTAAGTATTTGGGATATAAAAAATGGCGATTTAGGATATTTTACAAACACTGGTCGGTAAGCTGGAGACGCAAATTCGAACATAAGTTTGCTCGTCAGTCACTGGGATTATTGATATTGCCACTGGCATTCTTGATATTGGCAACATCTCCGGATTTGATCAACGCCCAAAATTCTTCACTTGATTTGAACTCATTAACGTTGTCCCAAGAGGCTAGTTCTTTAATTAAAACTACTGAATCTGTAAGATTGCCAGTTGAACCTTTGATTCTGACACAAGGGTATCTAGCAGGACATTCTGCTTTGGATATTAAAGGTCAGAAGGGTGATCCCATTCATCCCATGATGAAAGGAAAAGTAATTGAATCAATTCATGGAAGCTCAGGTTACGGTAATTATGTTCGGGTTGATCACGGAAGTGGTTTGGAATCATTATATGCTCATATGAGCAAGATCAAAGCCTATACAGGAGAAACCGTGACGACTGACTCTATAATTGGAGAAGTTGGTAGCACAGGTCGATCCACTGGAAATCATTTACATTTTGAAATTATTGATCAAGGGCGCAAAATTAATCCTTTAACTGTAATCGGAGGACTTAAGTCAAAGTAAAGAATTTGGTTAAATTATCAAATTTGAGATTGGAAAATAAATCAAATTTTGAATTGTAGATGATAGAAAATAATTGTAGAAGTGCAATTAAGGGAATATTTAACTTTGGCATTAGCAAGAGAATCTGCGTATAATGATTGTTTGTGAAAAGCGATAATCATACAACTATTTTGGATTTGATTGAGTCAAGAAAAGATGACAACACTGTTTTTGGAGAGCGCAAAGACGGCTTTAAACTGGGATTGGTAGTTGAGGGAGGGGGCATGAGAGGTACTGTTTGCGCCGGAGCCGTGGCACTGATGGAGGAACTTGATATTCGCAATGTGTTCGATGCTTTTTATGCTGTTTCGGCAGGAACTCCTGCTACGGTCAGTTATTTGGCGGGACAGGCCAAATCAGGGCTTGCTTTTTATTACAATAATCTAGCTGGGGGAAATTTGGTTAAAATAACGGAGATCTTCCGAGGAAAACCAGTTTTGAAACTAGGCAATTTAATTGAACAGATTACGAAACAAACATTAATCGATTATAAAGAAATTATTGCCAGACATTCTCAGGTTAATTTCTTTGCAACACATGCCAAAACTGGAGCGGTAATGAGAATGGATGTATCAAGCCCTGAGAAAATTCTTCAAGCCATGTATTATAGTTGTTTTGTACCATTGGCTGCAGGATTGCCTGATGAGAACCAGTTGTTAGATGGCGGTTTATCTACTACAGGAATTCCCATCCAACAAGCCCTCGAAGATGGTTGTACTCACGTGCTATGTCTTTTGACTCGGCCCATTGGTAGAGGTCGCAAGTTAACCATGGCTGACAGATTCACATCTATGGCTTTACGGATAAAAAAATATCCCATAGCTGCCGAACAGTGCTTAAACTTATATTCAAGTTACAACCAAACCGTTGATTATATTATTAGAAACAGCGACTATGCTACGAGCTCCAGTCCTATTATTGATTTCATTGCTCCAAGCTCAAGTGATAGAGAAGTCAAACCTCACGAACAAAATCCCCGCAAGTTGTATCAAGGTGCTGTTAGCGGTTTTATAAGTGCTAGGAATTATTTTGGCCAACACCACATTAGTGAATCAATCATTCCTCAAATCGCGAAATTTAATTAAATAAAAATGATTAAGTGATTGAAGATATAGCGGGTTTGAAAATAAATTACGCGCACTTTCATCTATTGAAGTATTTAGTAAAGTCTACATACCCATCATGCCATCATCCA
>CAZLQM010000013.1:0-28640 GCA_964561945.1 uncultured Gammaproteobacteria bacterium
CGGTAGCTCACAATCAACTGTTCCACGGGTCCGACCAATGGCCGGTAGCTCACAAATCAAATGTTCCGCGGGGTCGACCAATGGACTGCGAATTTTAGGTTTAATCTAACAGTGACGTGGCCTTGTAAATTTCCTTTCTTGGACTCTGTCGTGTGTGTAGTTTGCAGGTTTATTTCTCACATCTCTGATTGGAGAGTTGTTTTACAAATTTACTTTCAATGATTTGATGTGTGTTAGCATAATATTTTTATGTATCTGATTTGTAATGATAATGATAGTAATTGTGAAATGGTTAGATAAAGTTGGGGTTTGTATGTATGATTAGGGATATGTTTGGAGTAACTCTTATCGAGGGATTTGCAATTGGACCGATTTTTATACGTTTGTATGGCCTGTTGATTGCGGTAGGAATGGGATTGGCTTATTGGTTAGCTATTAAAGTAGGAAAAAAATTAAAGATAAGTAGAGATCAAGTAGAAAATGCGTTTGTGCTGATTGTGGGTTTGGGAATAGTTGGAGCACGGATTTATCATGTAGTTGATTATTGGAGTTATTATTGGCAGTTTCCAAGTGAAATTATTATGATATGGAATGGAGGTTTGGGGATTTATGGAGCTATATTGGGTGGATTGGTGGGGATGGTGATTGTTTCATGGCGAAACAAAATTAAGTTATTAGATTGGATGAATGTAAGTGTGTTGGGTTTGATTTTGGCTCAAGCTTTAGGTCGAATTGGGAATTGGGCAAACGTAGAGGGGTTTGGATTGCCAACAGATTTGCCATGGAAATTATATGTCTCCCCTACTTTACGACCTGTAGGGTTGGAAATGTATGAGTATTATCATCCGACGTTTATATATGAGTCTTTGTTGTGTTTGGTTGGATTTGGAGTATTAGCGTATTTGTATCGCAAGGGGAAAGTGAATTATTTGGCGGGAAGTTATCTTGTAATTTATGGATTAATTCGGTTGATTACTGAGCGCTTTCGGTTGGATACCGCTATGGTGGGCAGGTTGGCTGTGGCGGATGTGTTTTCGATAGTAAGTGTGTTGGTGGGAGTTTGGTTAATTTATAGACAGTTCAAATTGGAGTCTGTTAAAATAGCCTAGGTACGAGTTATTTTATGGCCCCATCATCTAGCGGTCTAGGATACAGGGTTTTCATCCCTGGTACCCGGGTTCGATTCCCGGTGGGGTCACTAAGTTGGTTTTTGAAAGTGCAAAGACCTCGTTTAGTGCGATACATTGGGCAAATTCACGGGTTCCAGAAACTATTTCTTGATATGTCGGCGCTCGGTCGAAAAGTACCCCGAAATGTGATGCCTTAGCAACAGGATCAGCGCTATGTATCAACAAATCTTCTAGGTGTTCCAGAAAATATTTTATGTAGGCCATGACAACGTGTATATCTGATGGTTTTTCTTGAATAGCCTTTTGTTTTTCAGCCAAAAGCCCTGAAATCTCTTGATCATTTTTCACTAATTCTTCTTCGATATATTTCATAGCAACCTCAGAGGTTACATATTTTATTTTGTCAGCCGTAAGCTTCGCTTGGGCTTTTAGATCTGTGATTTTGGCGTCAATATTTACATTATCTGTACTCGACTCTTTCTGGCGTTTCTCCCATTCTTCAATCACTGCTTTGACCAACGCATCAGAGTATCCGTCGGCTAGATGTATGTTTTTAACAAACTTCGTAATCGTTTCATCAAAGTCGGCTTTACGGACTCTAAAGTAATGGCCACGTTTGTTACAGTGATATGCCGGGTAATATTTACCCAGGTGCCCGCGTGAGGCGCTCCCAAAGAGTGGTTTCTCACAATGAGGACATAAGACAATACGCTTGTAGGGAAAATCAGGATTTCTCGCACCTTTATTCACTAAATATTCAGGTGGCCGCTTCTTATAGATCTTTATGCCCCCATTCTCTTCAAGAATAGTAATCTTTCCTCGATTAGCTTTATTAAATGTCTCAATTGTGACAAGTCCATCAAAATGACCTTTTTGTGGATTTTCTTTAGTCCAACTTGTGAGGTTTATACCTGCATATAACGGGTTTTTGATATACCTCCAAAATCCTTTGATATTGAGTTTTTTACTGCCTTTTTCTTTAACAATTTTTGTACGATCATGCGGATCTCGAAAGTGCATGATTCTTGTTTTAAAACCTAAGTTGTTTATCTCATCAACGATTTGATGGTCGCTAAGTGTGCCGCGACTGCGTAGCTCAAACATTTTTATAATCCAAGCAGATTCTACTGGATGTGGCTTTAATATGACTCGTTTACCGTTTGGTGTTTCAATTTTTTCATTCACAAATCCAAATGGCGCATTCCGCACCCAATAACCCATTCGGGAATAGCGGATTTCGGCCCCTATCATACGACTCATGATGTCACGCATCTCATCTTTAGCGCGTTCAGCCTCAAGCATTTCAGATTTCTTGGTCGGCGAATATACGCTCCATTTAAAAGAAAGCCCCAAGTGCTCAAGGGTGTTTACTTGTTGCTGTCCGATAACTCCATATATATCGATAAGTCTGACCTTGCATTTATCAAGTTGCATTTTCAGCTCTTCATAGAAAAACGATCCCCCTCGGGTAAAACGATCAATAGATTTAATTACGAAAAGTTGAATGTCGTTTTTCGGATTTTTGCAGTAATCAATGGCTTCCTGCACAGGCTGTTGTTCTTTGGAGGCAGACTCTAAAAATATAAAAATCTTTTTAATATGAATGTTGTGAGCTTGAGCATATCGCTCGATTTGTTCCTTTTGAGCCTCTGGTGAATCTCCTTCTACGCTCTGTTTAACGGATGATATACGAATCGCTGCGACGGCGTTATCAAGTTTAAAATTTGAATTCATATTTGTTCTATAGATAATTTCTTGAGCAGTGGTTTGCCATTATTCTGATCTTTAATAATTCGATCAATGATTAAATTAGCAATAAATTGAACGCGCTCGGAAGGTGATAAGGTTGAAGCAATTACTCTGCTTATAGAAGTCTTATTTGTTGAACCTTTTAATCGTCCCATATCTGTATTCTCTTAAAATTATATTATGCCTATATGGATAATATACTATCCCTAAAGGCATAATGTCAAGCACTTTATTTACCCTCATACAGAGCACTTTTCTTTCTCTTTCAATACTTGATATAGTTCGATATAATCTTTGTTAATTCCCTGCCCAAGTTATGAAGATAACGGCAGGTATGACAAATAATCAAAAGCTCCGTATATATAGTTGGCAGTCTCAAGGAGGGTCAAGATGACCTCTCAAGACTCCCAGCTACACCAGTTGATTCAACAGGTTCAAAATCATCAGATCTCTAATATAGACGCGTATTTACTTTCCATTTCTATGGCGCTTCCGGTTTCAACTTCAAAGAAGCTCGAAATATACCACTGGCTTATATCGTTACCACTTCCAGAAGTATCGCCAATACAACTCACACTTCTAATAACTGTAGGGCCAGTTATAGTCGTCATAGCAACATTTGCTCTTATATCCCTGTTGATGTGGATAATGAGAGTGGTCATTCCGTGGATACTTTCACAATTTGGTAAACGCCCGACTGAAAAGAAGCTTCTTCAATTAACCTTTCCCGCGGAAACTGATAAATCTTCTTTTGCGACAGAGCAACTCTATGCACTTCTTCACACGCTCTCAAAACAGCATTCTTTCTGGGAAAGCATTGTCCAGCAAAAGAACGAATATTCGCTAGAAATTGTATCCACCAAGAAAGAAGGCATTCGCTACGTATTGGCAGCCTCACCAAAATTTATTGAGACGATTAGTCGAAATCTTCGGTCTTATCTACCGGGAATTAAAGTGAGTGAAATGAACGACTATCTTGGATCTTTGGACGAGAACACAGATAAAAAGTCCGTAGGCATTATTGAGTTAAAGTTATCGAGTCATTTTGCTCTACCTCTTCAATCTCAAACAACAATCATGGAAAGTGATCCTATCTCGTACCTAACAGGCAACATGACTAAATTACTCACTGGCGAACTGATCTCCTGCCAAGTTGTCATTAGTCCGGTTCTGGCATCAATCCAGAAAGGCGTGATTGCTGAAATTCTATCCCTTCGATCTCGTATCTATAACGGACAACCATTAACCGAAGCAGTCCAAAAGAAAGCATTTCAGAGGTTTGTGTCTTTACCGGGAATTTCTGTGCTTTGGTTTCTTGTGCAAGGAGCCTGGAAAATATTGTCATTTGTCGCCATGTTTGTTTTCAGTATGTTTATTGGATTTTTTGATACCAGTGGCAAGTCCGTACCATTTTTGATGGCCCCAAAAATTAATCTACCCATGGATATTCTCAACCCATATGAGAAAGAGCTATCTCAGATTATTAAAGCCAAAATAGACCAGAAGCTATTTGAAACATCGATTCGAGTGTTAGTTGTATCAACAAATGGTGAAGAGGCCAATACCAGACTCAACGGTCTCCTAGCGTCATTTGGTCAGCTTGGAAGCCCATACCAAACCTTAGTCGTAAAACAATCATGGCTGTCGTCTCATAGTCATTATTTGAAGCTATTTAAACTTCGCCAGTTGTCATTCAGTACGTCACTGAATGCAAATCCAATCCTCTCCACCTCAGAGGTATCAGATATTTATCACTTTCCCAATACGGATACGACGAAAACTGAAGATATGGTCAAGGTTCATAGTCGAGAACTTCCAGCTCCATTATCTGTTAAAAACAATCCAGCCTTTGATGTGGTATTTGGCAAAAATACGTATGGCAATACCGATACTGATATTGGCCTGACAGATGATGATAGATCACGACATGTCTACATTATTGGCCAAACGGGCTCGGGCAAATCAACTATCATGTTCCATATGGCTAAAGACGATATCAATAAAGGCCGGGGTGTCGCAATTATAGACCCGCACGGAGACCTAGCTGAGGACTTATTGACTACGGTGCCAGATAGTCGCATAGGTGACTGTATTTACTTCAATCCGTTCGATTTGCGCTATCCCGTAGGAATCAATCTCCTCGAACTAACTCCTGGACTTGAGGAAGACGAGCTGGAGCAGGAAAAAGAATTAGTCTGTGAAAGCGTCATCTCAGTGTTCCGCAGAGTCTTCTCAAAAGATGAAAATACAGATGCCCACCGCATCGAGTATATCCTTAGAAATACCATCTACACGGCGTTTACGATCAAGGATGCCACTATATTTACGGTCTATGACCTTCTTAATGACCCTAAGTTTCAAAAGAGTGCTACTAAGAATCTTGAAGATGAAAATCTCGAAAATTTCTGGAAAAACGAGTTTGGGAGAGCAGGCAATTACCAGATCGTCAAAATGGTCTCTGGGGTGACCGCAAGGGTGGGTAGATTTCTCTTTTCTCCAACAGCCAAGCGCATCCTCGAGCAACCACGCTCCACAATTAGTTTTGATGAAATTTTAAACTCAGAAAAGATCTTGATCTGCAATCTGGCAGAGGGCAAGTTGGGTGAGGATACCTCTCAACTCTTGGGCACGACAATCATCGCTAAACTCCAGCAGGCAGCTATGCGCAGAGTACGGACAGCTAAAAATGTACGAAAGCCATTTTATATGTTCATCGACGAATTTCAGAATTTTGCCACCAGCTCATTCACAAGGTTGCTGTCTGGCGGTCGTAAATTTGGGCTAAGGCTTACCATAGCTGAACAATCAACTTCCCAGCAAGAAGATCGCAATATCACGAATGTGATCCTGGCTAATACGGGAACGGTAATCTGTTTTAGGACGGCAAGCCCCATTGATGAACAATTGATGATAGCGCAATTTGCTCCGTATGTAGATCAGCATGATATTGTCAATCTTCCTCGGTACAAATTTTATCTCAAGCTCTCAGCCGTTGAACCAGAAGAACCATTTTCGGGAGAAACACTACCAATGCTGCTTACTAAGGATGAAGACAGGGTGGAACGACTCATTGTTGAATCTAGGAAAAACTATGCTTCAGTATATAAAAAGACTGCTCGCAAAGTTGTGCAATCTGAACCAAAAGCGATAAATTCAGCTAAAAAAAGCGAGGTTAGTGATGATGTAGGATCATTACTATGAGTGTAAGCGTGTTTACACTAGAAATGTACAGTACCAAGGCTAAATACTCTATAAATCACTACATCTATATTCCTTATATATAAGGAAGAGAATGGAATAACTAAAACTAACTAACAACCATGAACATACAACAAGATCACATACTATTACATCTCTACAAATTCCGATTCTTAAATAGAAACCACATACAACAATTACTTAATCACAAACAATTTAACCGCATTATCATCTGGCTCAATGAACTAACAGAATCACAATTTATCAGGCGATACCATAATCCTAAAACTGTTACCGTACCAGCTCTCTACTCACTAGGACTCAAAGGCAGAAAATATCTAAAGGATAATCCAAATTTTAAACAGATTAAATTAACTACTCTCGACAGAGTGTGGCGTGAACACACACTATCAACCCAATTTCGCGAGCATTGCCTGTTTATTGCCGATTGCTATTTGTCTCTATCGAAACTTGTCAAAACTACTGGGGCAAAACTACATTTCTACACTAAGACTGATCTACAGGGTCTCAAGTACCTGATATTGCCACATCCCGATGCTTATTTTTCAATAGAAGAACCGAACGGCAACAAAAAAAGTTACTTTCTCGATGTATTTGATGAACTCCCAGCCAGAATGGTAATAAGAAAACGTATCCGCCAATATTTTCAATACTTTGAAAATGCCTACTGGCAGGATCATAACAAAAATGCCTTTCCGGCAATTATCCTTGCATGTCCGGATACAAGATCATATAACTATACAAACCTTCAAATTCAAAAGCAGCTAGAGCAAAGTCCTGAATTATCGTTTTATCTCTCGTTAAGATCGGATATAAAATCCAAAGGCTTATTAAGAGAAGTGTTATACAAAGTTAAAGTAGAAAATGACTAACTACGGCATGAAGAAATAGTTATATTCATCAAATGGAAAGTGTCCGGCGGGTTTGTTCAAGAGTAGATCAGCCATTTCCCAGGCAGTCATGTTTTCTGAAATTCTATATTCTGCGTTGGTGTCTATTGTGCCGTCTTTACCCACTTTAATTGCTTTATCGCTTGGCGTGGTGTCTTTTGTGTGTTCCAAAGCGTATCTGAATGCTTTTTCGTCTCGTACAAAGCCGTAATAGAAAAGATTCCCTATAAGAGCGTCGAGTGTAACCTCTGTACTAATCCTTAAATCTGCTGTTCCGTCTACTCCTGGCTTCGATCTAATTTGCTCTGCCTCGGCTACGGACATATTAAGGCGCTCAATGAAATAATCTTCTACCTTTTTGGCTGATTCCCAGTCTTTCCCAGGAGCTTTAAAATTTTCTTCGTTGGGTTTGGTGAAGAAATTATATCCACCAGATACCAACAATAAAAGTACGATCAATAGACTTATTTTCTTAATCATGCCTTTATTATAGACCTTTTAAGCTAGTAATCTTCACTTCGTCCGAGGAACCTATTCAGCTCTTTACGTTCTTCTTCCGTCTGGCGAAACTCATAAAATAATTCGGCCCCTTTATCACAAAGGAATGGAATAAACTCGGGCAATTTATCCATTTCAATTTTACGAAACTCCTGCAACCGCATATCCACAGTGTAACCTTTAAAAACTGGTAATATTCTGATCATATTTTTCCTTTCTTGAATACCCATCCGCGGGGTTGGGGCCCCGCGGTGGATACAATATTTATAATTTTGCTTTTGGCATAACCTCACTAATTCTCTTTTCCCCAAAGTAGAGATCTCGCTCTATCCCTAAACCTAACTGGCCGCGATAGCTTTCCAGCTCATCCAGAGAAAAAGAACCCCATTCGTCGTTCCAGTCTCCAAAAATCGAGACATAACCGAAGAATATTTTCTCTTCTGGGTCATATTCGGTTGCATACCATGTGCCGGCTCCGCTTGGATTAAAAAACTTTGCGATAACTAGCGGGTCTCTTACCTCTTCTTGTCTGCCAACCTTTGCAAATCTTGCAAGTAACTCCTTGGTTAATAGCTTCATTATTTTCACCTCCTTTCTTTTGGCTTCTCCCGAAAATTAATAGTTGGGAAGTATGGCCATACTTCCCATACCGGGGGAACCCGAAGCAGGGTGAAATTTTGCAAGGGCGTAGTGAAACGAAGTTTATTGAAGCGAAGCGAAAACCCTTGCAAAAAGAGGGGTAAGACCCCTTCTTAACCGCCTTAATAATCTTCATAAAATCTTAATATCGCCAGGAGTACGATTTGAGTATGAATATCAAGTCTCAAGACCTAGATAAGCAGGAATTGATCCGAAGATTACGTTTGGTAAAGGATATTGTCAGTAAATTAATTGATCAAATGGAAGCCGGAATTGATTGGGAATTAGCGCATACCCAATTAGTAGTTGCCATGACGCAATTGAAGTATGTGAACCGCCGATTAGCCATTCACCACCTTGTGGTTTGCATAGCGAATAGATTAAAGAAACAACAAAAACCAGACGAATCGCAACAAAATATTAGTGAATTTATAAAAACATTTACTTACATAAACTAATATGTCACCAAAAACATTAATTATCTGGATGCTCGTCTTTATAGCCTCGGTTGTTGGAATTGCTTTTCTTTTGACTGCCGGTCAGACACCTACTCCTGCAACAGCTTCATTTGCAACGCAAGACACCGATCGCCCTAAGGCTGAAACGAGTAATACTTCAAGAAATCTGGGTGAAATTAAAGTATCGGATGTAAAAGTCGAAGACTATTCCATTAAGAATGTTGGTACCAAACCCCTCCAAATTCTCAATGTTAATTCAAGCTGCGGCTGTACTGCCGGACAGATTATCTACCAAGGTAAAACCAGTAAAGAGTACAGCATGCACACCCAGAGCGGGTTTGTCACCGAAATTGCCCCAGGTGATACCGCTACCATTCGTCTAACCTATCGACCTGCTTCGATGCCGGTCTATGGGCTCGTTGAACGCGAGGTCTACGTAGAAACGAACGATCCTACAAACTCAAAAATGATATTTAGTGTTACGGCAAAGGTTAAATAATTATGGATACAAATTTTCTATTTGGCATTTCGTTAACGGCATCGTTCCTCGCGGGAGTTTTGGCATTATTTGCCCCATGCTGTATTACGTTCCTACTGCCCTCATACCTAGGCACAATCTTTAAAGAACGAGGACGGATCATGTACTACACGCTTATCTTTGCGCTTGGTCTCGCATTCGTGCTCGTTCCCATCGCGCTAGGCATTCGTTCAGCTATATTTTTCTTAGATGCATATCACACACCCATCTACTATCTAGGAGCCCTCATCATGATACTCATGGGTGTTATGACCTTAAAACCCATCTTTCACTTGCCACAGTTTTTCCACGTCTCTGGATTACAGGGCAAGAAAGTAAATACAGCAAGCGTGTTTGGATTAGGACTTATGTCAGGACTTACCTCAGCCTGTTGTGCCCCAGTCCTTTTTGCAGCAGTTACCTTAACGTCGCTTTCACCTTCGCTATTCCAGGCATTAATAGTATCGCTTGCCTATGTCGTTGGTATCGTGATGCCCCTCTTTATCATGTCGATGTGCTATGAGAAAGCTACCGGAAAAGTCACGGGGGCAAATAGACAAAAGATTTATACGGTACTCAAAAATCTTGGAGCAGGCATCTTTTTCCTCACGGGTATTTTGATAGCGGTGTTTAATTACCTCGGCAAGATTCAAATGAATCAGATGGAGCCCTACAGCATAAAAATCCGAATGATTGTTTTTGAGATCGCCAAATATTTCCAAAATCCATTGGTTGACCTGGCAGTGTTTGGAATAGTCCTGTATGCCTTTTATAAACTGCTGCGCTACAAAGGAGGCCAAGATGAAAAATAAATTATTCCCAATCCTTCTCGTCAGTGTCGTAGCCAATACTGTTCTTGCAGCCGTCTTACTTGCCCCAAAGTTATCAATATGGAGAGCTAATGGGTTTAAGTCAGTGAGTAAATCAACTACAACACAAGTATCGACTGCAAATAAAGACAACGTATTTGACGAAGTAAATCCTGTTTCAGGCTTCAAAATTAATGCTAGTTATGGCCAGCTCGGTCCGAAAATGATTGCAATGGGAGTCATCGATCCGGATAAGTTCAAAAGTACCTACGAAAAGTCGAATCAGCCACTTACTCTAGAGCAGGAACAAGTTCTTTTGAAGGGGTCAGATGAAAAGATAACCATCACTCGCGAAAACTCGTACTTTCTCCTAAATTACTTTTGGGCGGTAGGACTTGCTAATAAATCGAAAATTTTAGATGAAGGAGAAATGATCAAATATGGTGGCAAAGAGGGTGCCGGCAACTTTGCTTCAACCGGTGGTTGGAGTCTCTCAAAGAGAAATGCCATGAACTATTACTCTAAATCGTCACTCATTCCGCTTACAAAAGAACAGGAAGCATTAGTTGAGCAGGTGGCCTCAAACATCTATAGACCGTGCTGTAATAATTCGACCGCATTTCCAGACTGCAATCACGGGATGGCACTTTTAGGAGTACTGCAACTCATGGCCAGTAATGGCGCAACCGAAAAAGAAATGTATGAAGCTGCTAAATAAGTGAATGCATTCTGGTTCCCTGGCAATTATTACGATTTGGCGCTCTACTTTCAGAACAAAGAGGGTAAGTCATTCAAAGATATTGATGCGAAAACCTTATTAAGCAAAGACTATTCTTCTGCTTCCGGTTGGCAAAGTGCCAAGCAATGGTTAGCTGATAAAGGCCTTATACAACAACCACCTAAACAAGGTGGTGGATGTGGAGTCTAAGTCATATGACTTCAATAATGTGCACAAAGGAATTGCAAATCTTTAAGGCCTTTGCTAATGCTAAGCGTCTTAACATAGTGTCGCTACTGAGAAAGCAAGAATTAAATGTACACGAGCTCGTTAGTTTCATGAAGTATCGACAATCAAATATTTCACAACATCTCATAATATTAAAAAATGTAGGCATAGTAACCTCAAGACGGGTTGGGAAAAATATGTATTACCGACTATCGACATCTACTATCGGGGAAATTCCTGATATTATGATTAAAGAACTAGATAAGTCTTAACCTATGACATCACAATCGAAGGTTCGCACATATAGTGAAAGCGCAAAGATTTTAGCTACCCCTTCCGAAGTATTTGATTATATTGACGATCATAGTAAGTTTTCCTCCCACATGAATACCGCAAGTCCTATGATGGGTGGTGGCAAAATGAACACCTATGCTGATGAGCTAAAAGGGAAGGCTGTAGGATCTCATATCAAAATGGACGGCAAAGTGTTTGGAATCTATATATCGCTGGACGAAGTGGTAACTGAGCATGTTCCACCACACCGTAAGGTTTGGAAAACAGTCGGCACTCCAAAGCTTCTCATCATCGGCCAGTATCAGATGAAAGTAGAAATTGAACCTGATGGCTCGGGCTCTAAGCTTACCGTATCCATTGACTATGAATTGCCAAAATCTTTCGTCTGGCTTGGCAAGCTGTTAAGCGGATGGTATGCCAAATGGTGTGTCCAACAAATGCTCCATGGAACACAGCAACATTTCATATCTTAATGATTTCTTCATGTTTTTTTAATATAATACTCACATGAGAGTATTAATTGTCGAAGACGAACGTCGTCTCTCTAATATCATCAAAAAGGGTTTTATCGAGGACGGCTTTGCTGTCGATCAGGCTTTTGACGGTGAAGAAGGTCAATATCTTGCCGAAAGTGAGCAGTACGACCTTATTGTGCTCGATATCATGCTTCCCAAACTTGACGGTCTACAAGTGTGTAAAGAACTGCGCAAAAAGAGTATTAAAACGCCTGTTCTTATACTCACTGCTAAATCTACATTAGAAGATAAAGTCGCCGGACTTGATAGCGGTGCTGACGACTATATAACCAAGCCTTTCTCTTTCGTTGAGTTTCGCTCCCGAGTACACGCCCTCATTCGCCGTAGTCATCAGGATATATCACCGATTTTGTCTGAAAATGATCTTGTTCTTGATCCACTAAAACACAGTGTGCAAAGAGCGAATAAGGCTATCACCCTCACCCCGAAAGAATTTGCGGTTCTTGAGCTCCTTATGCGCCATAAGGGAGAAGTGGTATCACGTACGATGATTATCGAACATGTCTGGGACTACAATTTTGATGGTATGAGTAACGTGGTTGATGTGTTTGTCGGCACTCTCAGGAAAAAAGTAGATACCGGTGCAAAGGTTAAGCTTATCCAGACCGTTCACGGCGTGGGGTATAAGATTGGATAACATGAATAAAAAATCAATCCGATTTCGTCTAACACTTTGGTATTCAATTGCTTTCTTTGTCAGTACAGCTATTGTTTTTGCCGGATTCTTCTATATCACCAAGCAAACAATTCTTAATCAGACAGACGAGTCCATCATTGCGCACGCACAAACACTCATGAAGATCGTGGGAGATGAAGAACCAAGTATGGCACAGGGTGTGTTTAACCAGGGAATAATCAGTCAACAGTTTATGGAAATGCCGGGAATGTTGGTATTGATTACAGACAAATCAGGAAAAATTACCGGTAGTTCCCAAAGCGGAGCGGACGAAAACACAATTCTCAAAGACCTTATTGAAAAATCCGCCAATATCATTAAACCCACATTTGTTGAACGCAGGATTGGCACATCAACTCTTAGAATTGGCGTATTCCCCATTATGCAAAATGAGCAGTCTAACGGTCTTATTTTTATGGGAGATCCTGTTGATGCAATCTATGACTCTTTCAATAGCCTGCTTTTGACGTTGGCCACGGTATATCTTCTTATCGCAATCCCTGCGTTAATTGGTAGCTATTTGCTGGCAAAAAGCGCCTTACAACCAATCCATAAAATGTCGTCAGAACTTCAATCAATTACCAGCCAAGACCTAAATCATCATGTTGCAGTTCCAAATACAGAAGATGAGGTGTCGGAACTTGCAGTTACCTTCAACGAGTTACTGAAACGGCTCCACGAATCATTTAAGCGAGAACGTCAATTTATTGGTGACGTTGCTCATGAACTCAAAACACCCGTAGCCACCTTAAAAGGAGAAATTGAGTTGGCATTGTCTAAAAAACGTACAAATGAGGAATACCAAAAAGCTTTTGGCGAAACACTCATCGATGTGAATAGACTATCTACAACAATCAGAAATATTCTGGATTTGGCGTGGATTGGTGCAGACAAGGCAATAAGTACGAATCAACAAACTGATCTTACGGCTGTACTTGTGGAACTGAAAGATATTGCCGTCAAACTAGCCGCTCAAAAACATATCATGGTCAAAAGCCATATTGCCGAAGGCATTCAGGTTGCCGGATCAGAAGACAAACTTTCCCGCGCAATTCTTAATATCCTCGATAACGCAGTGAAATATACGCCGACGAATGAGACAATTTCTATTTTTCTGCGTACCAAAAACAGTGAGGCGGTGGTTGAAGTTATTGATTCAGGCAATGGCATTCTAGAAAAAGACCTACCCCATATATTCGACCGTTTCTATCGTGGGTCAAAAACTGCTAAAACACTTGGCTCCGGTCTAGGACTCGCAATTGCTCAAGGAATCATAGAGTCCCACGGTGGCACTATTTCAATAGCAAGCAAAGTCGGTAAGGGAACACACGTCACCATATCGCTTCCACTGAAAGCCAAGTCCTAATCTTTATACTTTCTTAATCTGGTCTTTTCTATAATCATGGTAAGGAGGTTAGATATGGATCACTCAAAAATGGATCATTCAACCAATGAGAATGCACAAAAAAAGACAAACTGGCTACTTATATGCCTAGGAGTAGCTGTGGTGATATTTATAGCAGTTAAAGTATTTGCAGTACCACTAACAAACGTGGTGTACTTTGGAGCAATATTAGCATGCCCACTCATGCATATATTAATGATGCGAAATGGCGGACATAAGCACTAGCTCTATCTTCATAAATTCTTAATAACTAAATAGGTAAAATTAACTATATGAAAATAAATAGACCGCTCATCATCGTAGTAGTACTAATTATTTCCGGCTTCTTTATTTGGAAACAGACAAGTACACCTAACCTGAAAACAGATACTCAAAATAATGTTGTCCAAACAGATGAATTAACTACTATTAAACTGTCCAGCCTACAAAATGGCGATTACACACCAAAAACAGTCAAGGTAAAATTAGGTACAAAAGTGAGAATCGAAGCAGATCCAAACACACTCACTGGATCCATGGGTAGACTTATTATCGATGGATATGAATTGACTAAGGATATAACCCCAGAAAGTAATGTCCTGGAATTTATTGCTGATAAGCCTGGGCAATTTAGGATGCACTGTGCAAATAATATGGGTAATGGCACGCTCATTGTTAAATAAATACTGACGTTTTCTTTCTCTACACCATAAACATCCCAAGTAGTATGATGGGTAGAGGTCTATTTATTCGATAATAAATAATTATGTATACCTGCTCAATGCACCCTGAAGTGCGAGAAGATAAACCAGGAAAGTGTCCAAAGTGTGGTATGTCTCTCGTTCCTGTTTTTCCATCTAAAGATGACCATAAAGCAATGGATCATAGCTCGATGGATCATGGCTCTAAAGACCACAGTAGCCATTCTATGAAACCTTCTTCAGAAATGTCTTTCTGGGAAAAGTTGAAAATGAGTATGACCATGACGATGGGAATGGATCACACTGGCCTTGCCGGTCGAGAAATGGCCAGGCTCATGGAAGAAGATATCAGAAACAAATTCTTCTTTGCACTCCTTCTTACGATCCCAATTCTTGCTTATTCAATGGGTCGAACGATGTTTGGCTGGAATTTACCATCCCCGCTACCTATTCCTTGGTTACTTTTTATTCTTACCACGCCAGTATTCTTCTATAGCGGTTGGTTATTCTTATATTCATCCTATTTTGAGCTCAAGACGCTTCGCCTCGGCATGTCGGTCCTTATCGCTGTGGGTATTACGGCTGCCTACGGATTTAGTGTTGTTTTAACGCTCCTTGGAAGTAGTGACTCATATTATGAAGCTGCTGCGATGCTTATCACCTTTGTACTTTTTGGCCACTGGATGGAAATGAAGTCACGACGTGGCACAACCGATGCGCTCCAGGCGCTTTTTAATCTCGTTCCTCCTCAAGCCAGACTATGGAAAAATGGAGTGGAATCAATGGTTCCAACAGCGAGTATTGTGCTTGGTGACATATTGATCTTAAAACCTGGTGATAAAGTGCCTGTTGATGGTGAGATTATCGAGGGAGAGACCGCCATCGACGAATCGCTCGTCACTGGCGAATCGCTACCTGTTTCCAAATCGATTGGAGATTCTGTCATTGGCGGATCAATTAATACCTCAGGTTCTGTAAAGTTTAAGGCGACTAAGGTTGGAGAAGATACAGCGCTCGCCCAAATTGTGAAGATGGTAGAAACCGCTCAGAATTCCAAAGCACCCGGACAAAAGATTGCCGATCAATTTGCCAAATACTTGGTTATTGTTGCCGTCGGTGGTGGACTCTTGACGTTTATCGTCTGGTTTTTTGTGCTTGGGCAACCACTCCTTTTAGCACTTACTTTCGCAATCTCGACCGTCGTCATTGCTTGCCCAGATGCGCTTGGGTTGGCCACCCCAACTGCGGTAGCAGTAGGTACGGGACTTGGTGCGAAACATAACATTCTCATCAAAGATGCGCCGACTCTAGAACAAGTCTCAAAAATTCAATCAGTTGTTCTGGATAAAACCGGCACTCTCACCGAAGGTAAGCCTCGCATAACCGACGTAGTGGCAGCCAAGGGGTTCACAGAGGATCAAATAATTGAGCTGGACAGTGCTGCTGAGGCCAAATCTTCTCACCCATTAAGCATGGCTATCCTTGAGGAAGCGAAGCGAAGAAAGATTGTTGTTCCATCAAAGGTAGAAAAATTCAACAACCTTGCCGGTCATGGCGTTGAGGCTGTAGTAAATGGCAAACATGTGCTTGTTGGTACAACGAGGCTCATGAATGACTGGAAAGTAGACATGACAGCCTTACAAACTGATATTGACCGCCTGCTCTCCGAAGGGAAAACGATCATGATACTTGCCGTAGATAAAAAAATCGCAGGTGTCGCCGCTGCCTCTGATCCAATTAAAGAGAACGCTAAAATAGCGATTACCCGTATGAAAGAAATGGGACTCGAAGTTGCCATGATTACCGGAGATAATAAAAAAACTGCAGAAGCGATTGGGAAAGAACTGGGTATAGATAGGATTTTTGCTGAAGTATTACCGGAAGACAAAGCCTCGTATGTAAAGAAACTTCAATCAGAGGGTAAATTTACTGCCATGGTTGGCGACGGGGTAAATGATGCCCCAGCCTTGGCTCAGGCCGATATCGGTATAGCGATTGGTGCCGGAACCGATGTAGCCATAGAAACGGCCAAGGTAGTACTCATGAAATCAGATCCTGCCGATATATTACGAGCAATCCGACTTTCCAAAGCCACAGTCAGAAAAATGAAGGAGAACCTAGTCTGGGCAAGTATTTACAATATCTTGGCAATCCCAATCGCTGCTGGGGTACTCTATCCACGCTTTGGTATCACTTTGCGCCCAGAATTTTCCGCGCTTCTTATGAGTATTTCTTCAATTATCGTGGCTACAAACGCTGTACTCCTGAAACGAGCTGAAAAAGACTTGATAACTGTCTGACAGTTTTAAATCTTCCTCACAAATCTTCATAAAATCTTAATACCGGCTCTTGTATGCTCTAACAATGAGCAAACAAAAAATCCAAATCAAAGGAATGCATTGCCGATCATGCGAGATATTAATTGAAGATGAACTTAAAAAAGTTCGTGGCGTCCAGTCTGTTTATGTGAATCATAAAACAGGAATTGCTGATGTGAACTGCGACTGTGAGTTAGATGGTAACGAAGTTAAGCAAGCTATTGAAAAAGCCGGTTATACGATTGGCGAAGACGGCAAAATTCATTTCTTTTCCCGCAATCACAGAGACTACATTGATGTCGGTATAGCTTTCTTTATCACCACTGCATTATTTCTAATTGCAAAATCCGTCGGACTTTTCGATCTAAGTAAGTCGATCTCAGGTAGTTACTCTAGCCTTCCCATTGTTTTCTTGGTCGGTTTAACTGCTGGCGTCTCTACGTGTATGGCGCTCGTTGGAGGCTTAGTTCTTGGTGCCTCATCTCGGTTTTCTGAGCAATTCCCCAATGCAACAGGTATGGAAAAGTTCAAGCCGCATTTGTTTTTCAATCTTGGAAGAATCATTTCATATACCATTCTTGGTGGCGTTATCGGGTTAGCCGGATCATTCTTTCAATTATCCACGTCAGTTCTTGGTTTATTAACGGTAGCCGTTGGATTAGTTATGCTTCTTCTTGGAGGCCAGTTAATCGACATCTTTCCTATCTTGAAAAAAGTATCCTTTACTCTTCCCAAGGGATTATCCAAGATGCTTGGTATTGCTGAGAAAACGCAACTTGAATATAGCAATAAAAACGCAGCTATCATGGGAGCTACTACTTTCTTTCTCCCCTGTGGCTTTACCCAAGCAATGCAGCTCTTTGCTATGAGTACTGGTAGTCCCATTCAAGGTGCATTAACTATGGGTGTGTTTGCCCTTGGCACTGCACCTGGTCTCTTGGGAGTTGGCGGATTAACATCAGTCGTCAAGGGAAATGGCGCGAGATTATTCTTCAAAACAGCTGGAGTAGTCGTCATTATGCTTGCATTCTTTAATGTCGGAAATGGATTAAATCTCCTGGGTGTTCCACAAGTTCTCGGTGCAGTTACTTCAAAGGCGACTTCAAAGGCGACTGCAAAGTCTGATCCCAATGTCGCTATGGTAAATGGGGTGCAAGTTGTTCGCATGACACAAGCCTCTTCTGGTTACTCACCAAACAAATTCACAATCAAGAAAGGTATTCCAGTTAAATGGATTGTGACATCTAAGGATGCCTATTCCTGCGCCAGCAGTATAGTTTCCCAACAGCTCGGTATTCGTAAAAGCTTAGAGCTTGGAGAAAATGTATTTGAGTTCACTCCAAAAGAAGCCGGCACCATTCGTTTCTCATGCTCGATGGGTATGTATACTGGGTCATTTACGGTAGTTGATGAAACTGGCAGTGCCCCATCTACCACCCAAATAGCCAGTACGACACAAACACAAAATACTCAGGCAGCAGGCTCGTGCAGTGCCAGTGGCGGAGGGTGTGGTTGCGGTGCCAAGAAGCAGGTTATCGCACAAAATAATAATCTACCTGCAGGAGAAACGGTCAACCAGGGAAATGTCCAACTTATTAAAACGACCTATACCGCCAGTAGTGACATTCAACCAAATACTTTTACCGTCAAGGCCAACCAACCTGTACGATTTGAAATTGATGCCAAGGAAGATGGTCAGGGGTGCATGGGAAGCATTACAGTGCCCACGCTCACACAAAAGATTGAAATGTTAACCAAAGGAGAAAAAGTAGTCTTTGAATTTACCCCAACAAGTAAAGGAACATACAACATTACCTGTGGTATGGGGATGCAAAGAGGTCAAATACAAGTTATTTAAAGGAGGAAATTATGAAAAAACAAACCATTAAATTATCAGGCCTTACCTGCCCAGCCTGTAAAAAAATTACAGAAAAACGAATAGGAGGGCTGGATGGCGTTACAAATGTTGAAACTACGATTGAAACCGGACTGGTAACAATCGAGGCAAATCGAGAAATTTCTGCCCAAGAAATTAATAACGTATTGAAAGATACACCATATAAAACCATTTAAAACAAAAAACATATGAAAAGAACAATCAACTTAGATATTAAAGGAATGCACTGCCAATCATGCGAAATGCTGATTAAAGACGAACTTATTTCCCTTCCGGGGATCAAAGATGTGAGTGTCGATCACAAATCTGGGAAAGCAACAATTATCACTACCAACGGTCAGGTAACCGATCAGGCGATTATAGACGCGGTAAAAAGTGCCGGGTATCAGAGTCTGATCGTGGGAAAAACAGGTATGAACCTTGCACAGCAAGCAACGCCATTATTTACACTTCCTCCAGAAATTGAAATTGACGGGAAAGTAGGCCAAGACGATGATGGACACTGGACTATTAAAGGAATCTTGCGTTTCGGATCAGCCCAAAAAACAGAATCGACGCAATCCATAACGTCTGACGGCGTTGTATCACAACTTACCACAACTGGTAAAACAGAGCGGACCAGTCTAGTCATTTCAGGTATGCACTGCTCATCGTGTGCCTCTATTATCGAACGTCAATTAAAGAAAGTTCCGGGAGTTACAGAAGCAAAAGTTAATTTTGCCTCAGAAAAAGCTTCAATTCTCTATAACACTGGTTCAGCAAAAACAGATGATCTAATAAAAGCCGTGGAAAAAGCCGGATATAAGGGAATGCTAGCCAGCTCAGAAGATTCACAAGCTCAAGCCAAACGTCAATTATCTGAAATCAAAGGACAATGGAAAAAGTTCATGTTTGCCCTGATTTTATCTTTCCCAATGATATATTTCATGTTCCTCGATTTCTTTAGTTTCTTGCCTGGAGGTAAAACACTTCTTCCTTATATAGGCATAGTGTCGTTTATTTTAGCTACTCCGGTTCAATTTATTACCGGTTCAAGCTTCTACAAAGGCATGATTTCAGCCCTAAAGATGCGTACCTTCAACATGGATAGCTTGATCGCTATTGGTACATCAGTGGCGTATTTTTACAGTGCTGTCAATTTTATTCAGTACTACGCGACCACCAATTCTCTTATTGGATTGGCTGGAGCAAAAATTCCAGAATTGTATTTTGAAACCGCAGCGTTCTTAATCACCTTTGTCATCTTGGGTAAATATCTCGAGGCAAAAGCAAAAGGAAGAACTGGTGAGGCAATTAAAAAACTCATGGGACTTCAAGCAAAAACTGCCAGAGTTATACGAAATGGAGAAACTCTAGATATCCCAACTGATCAGGTTGTAAAAAATGACATTATCGTTGTCCGTCCCGGAGAAAAAGTACCAGTTGACGGCGTAATTATGAAAGGTTCCTCCTCAGTCGATGAATCGATGATCACAGGAGAAAGTATGCCGGTTGAAAAACACGTTGATGACATGGTTATCGGCGGAACTATCAATAAAGTAGGTAGCTTCGAGTTTATGGCGACGCGTATCGGGTCGGAAACTACCCTCTCTCAGATTATTCGGCTCGTTGAGGATGCGCAGGGGTCTAAAGCACCTATTCAGGCAGTAGCAGATCGTATTTCTGCATACTTTGTACCTGGCGTTATCGCTATAGCGGCGCTCACATTTGTGGTCTGGTTCTTCCTATTGGGAGCACCACTTTCGTTTGCGCTTATGGCCTTCACTGCCGTGATCGTTATTGCTTGTCCGTGTGCGCTTGGCCTAGCTACGCCTACCGCCATTATGGTAGGTACTGGAGTTGGTGCTGAGCATGGGATCCTCATCAAAGGTGGAGAGCCTCTTGAGAGTGCGAGTTCGATCAATACAATTGTTTTTGATAAAACAGGCACGATCACTAAAGGTAAACCCGAAGTGACTGATGTAGAGGACTTAGGGGAACTTGACGAAGAAGAAGTACTTATGATTTCAGCCAGTTTGGAAAAGCAATCTGAGCATCCACTAGCCGAAGCTATCTATTCCTACGCTCAGGAAGAAGGGGTTGCTCTCAAAGAAGTGGATAAATTCTCAGCCATTCCAGGGCATGGTGTAAAAGGAATGATCGGAAAAGTTGAGTACTTCTTTGGCAACCGCAAACTCATTACGGACACATTAGGCTTAGACATAGACAAATTTGATCGAAAGCTCACTCGTTTGGAAGAACAAGGCAAAACAGCCATGATTCTGGCGACCAAAAAGGGAGTTCTCGGCTTCATTGGAGTAGCCGATACGGTAAAAGAAACTTCTCGGGAAGCCGTTGAAATGCTTACCAAAATGGGTATCGAGGTCTGGATGATTACTGGTGACAATACAAGAACTGCCAAAGCCATTGCCTCTCAGGTTGGCATCACCAATATTCTGGCAGAGGTATTGCCTCAGGACAAAGCTAATGAAGTCAAGAAACTTCAGGATGCTGGCAAGAAAGTTGCGATGGTTGGAGATGGTATTAATGATGCGCCAGCACTTGCTCAAGCTAATTTAGGTATTGCCATGGGATCTGGAACGGATGTGGCCATGGAAACTGGTGGTATCGTGATCATCAAAAATGATCTCCGGGATGTTGTGCATGCGTTGGAGTTATCCAAGACCACAGTGCAAAAAATTCGACAAAATATGTTCTTTGCGCTCTTCTATAATGTCATCGGAATTCCAATTGCCGCGAGAATATTCTCGTTCGTAGGCTTGGTACTCAAGCCTGAACTTGCAGGCCTTGCCATGGCTCTGAGTTCTGTATCAGTGGTTGGCAATTCACTACTCCTGCGCCGTTACAAGCCAGGCAAGAAGAACTATATCTCCATGTTTGCACCAGCTGTGATGATGATAGCGTTCACTTTCCTATTTATCGAATTTGCACGGTTCAGCTCTACTATGGCCGCACCTGCAAATATGGAAAAGCAGGAAAAGACAGGCCAAGTACAGGTCGATAAAAACGTAGTCATAGCCAAAACTGCGGAAGGCATGGAAAAGCAGTTTTATATGATCAACGGCACAGCTTCCAAGGAGTTAGCCAGTAAACTCCCTAGCGATGGATTTAATACTGTCTATATTGGTGGCAAGAAATACACACCAGTGTATATCGGCTACGATGAAGCCCAATTGATGATGAAGGAAAAGCTTTTCACCAAAGAAGGCGACACTATTTCCGGATTCTTCGGGAATGACGTGATCATTTCAGGAGTCTTGGCAAAATCTAACTCAGTGGCCGATAACTACCACTTTGTTAAAGAAGGATTCAAAATAGCCGAAGCAAAATAATACGTAATAAATACGGCAAGATAGCCCGTTTCGGCGATTATAACTAATTAATCGCGACTGGACGGGCCAACTTGTTGATATTAATCTCTGCTATCAAATATCTATTGAAATGTTTCAAGGTTGTCTCTACAATCTGTAGTAGACATATGAAGATAAAAGCTTTGAGCGAACTCGAACAAGAAGTAATGAACATCGTTTGGGAAAACGACTCAATTTCAGTTCGTGATGTACTCAAAAAGATATCTGAAACAAAAGAATTAGCATACACAACCGTTGCAACCGTACTTTTAAGACTCCGAGAGAAAGGCTTGCTCACAAGAAACGATAAAGACTTTGCCATTCTTTACTCGCCAAAAATTTCTAAAGAAGATTACAGCAAATCAATAGCTGGCTCCTTCTTTAATAAGTTTTTTCAGGCATTTGGAGATACAGCGATCGCTTCATTTGCTGAATCAATTGAAGAGCTGCCCAAAGAAAAGAAAAAATACTTTTTAGAACTCTTGGAAAAACTTGATGAAAACAAATAATTATTTGCTAGGCTTTGTCGGTCTATTATCGTTTCTGACGATAAGTTATTTTTTTGTCGTATTTAAATACTTTCAAATACTGATTCACCACAGCATCTACTACTGTCAGGAAATGGTTGAAGCACTAAATCTCCATCTCCCTGGTGATTTGGGGAAAATAATTGTTGGAGTCCTCTTCTTTGGAGCATTATTTACTCTGTTTAAAATACTCAAAACTATCAACGCAGTATATTCTCTTAAACTCAGGCTTAAAAAGCAGGCCGTTAATAAATATGATGGTCTAACGAATCTTTTGGATAAACTTGGGTTAACTAACCATGTAGCCATCATTAATCAAGATAAGCCTCAAGCTTTCTGCTTTGGTATCACGAGCCCCAAGATTTATGTATCAACTGGAATGATTAAACTCATGAGTATGAATGAGCTTGAGGTAATACTTAGGCATGAAAAATCTCATTTGGAGCATAGAGACTCACTAACCCTTTTTATAGCCAGCATGATTGAATCATTATTTCCATTTTTCCCAGTTATCTCAGATTTTGTCAGAGTTTATCGTACCGGTAGGGAAATCCATGCGGATTCTGAAGCGGTAAATGGAATGAGTGAAAATAAGTCTATCTCAGAGGTCTTAAAAAAACTTTTAAGATATGAACCGATGCCACGCTTTGCTTTTATCCCTGATATTATTTCGGAAGATAGCCTTGAAGCTCGGATTCAATCACTTCATTCACAGAAGACTACCTACAATAAAATCGGTTATAGAAATTTAAGCTTGAGTATTATTTCGCTTCTAATTCTCGTAGGCTTAATGGTCACTCCAGTCAAAGCGATAGAGCTTCATGAATCAGGTGGTGACGCAGTTGTGCTATGTGCTGATAATAGCGACAATTGCGCCCTAGTGTGCCGTCAGAGGGCTCTCTTAGATATGCAAAGCCACATGTCGAAACAATCCCTCAGAAATTTTAGTTCCCAATATTGATGTAGTTAGATAGTGTTGACGACTATCTAAATATCTACTACACTTTGTAGTAATATGACAGAAAATAAATTCAGTCCCATTCTCACACCGGTTCTTGTAATTTTACTAATTATTGGATCTTTCTTCCTTGGTTCACTCACCACTAAAGTTAAATTGTTAGAAGAGGGCGGTGTTACCGCAGGAGCTCAAGCTCCCACCAATGATCAGGCAAAAGCAGCTCCCGCGCAACCACAACAACCAACTAAAGGTGTCGCTAGTATAGATGATGATCCAATACTGGGCGATAAAAACGCTCCAATCACCATTATTGAATTTTCAGATTATGAATGTCCTTTCTGTAAGCGTCATTTTACTGATACCTATCCAAAACTGATCAAGGAATATATCGACACTGGTAAAGCCAAACTAGTGTTTAGAGACTTTCCCTTATCCTTTCATGATCCCATGGCTACTAAGGAAGCGGTGGCTGCAAATTGTGCAAAAGAACAAGGTGGAGACAAAAAATACTTTGAGTTCCATGGAGAAATCTTTAAACGAACCACCTCTAACGGGAATGGTCTTGATGATGCCAAGATTAAAACTATTGCAACTGATTTAGGCTTAAATATTAACTCTTTCACTAGCTGTCTATCCAACAAAGCGATGGAAGATGAGGTGAAGAAAGATATAGCTGATGGTTCTGCAGCCGGAGCCTCTGGCACACCAACCTTCTTAATCGGCAAATCAACCAGTGATGGCAAAATCGATGGAGACTTGCTGGTTGGCGCCCAACCATTTGCAGCCTTTCAAGCTGTCATTGATCCACTCCTCCAGTAATATATGACAACTATACTTAGAATAATCCAGCAACCTAAGTATTTGCTAGTTATAGCAATCGTGACCTTGACTGTGATCGCACTGGCCGCGTGGTTGCCAAATATTCATCTTATTACTAAAACCATGACCTCCAAAACCATGACTGTCTGGCAAAAAACAAACCTAGTAACTAGTTTGTTGGGATCGATCCAAACTAACTTTTCTCCGCTATCACGAACGGTCACCATAATCAGTGCCACTTTTACTGGTATCCAAACGAGTTTGCTCATCTACTATTTACGTCAAACAATCATGATTCAGCGAGAAATGGGAGTATCACTTATTGGTGTAGCTACGAGCTTACTAGGAGTTGGTTGTGCGTCCTGCGGTTCAGTAGTCCTTACTTCCCTGATCGGACTTAGCTCTGCGTCAACAGTTCTGGGGATATTGCCTTTTAGAGGTCAGGAGTTTGGCTTTCTTGGCATAGCAATATTACTTTGGGCTATTAGTTATACGATGAGAAAGATTAATCAGCCATATTTGTGTAAGGTGGTCTAAATAAAGGAGTAACTTATGAACACTAAAATACTATTAATACTTTTGATACTTATGTTTGGCGCAATTGGATATTTAAGTTTAAAGGTAAATTCATCCTCAGTGCTTGGTACGAGTACAAATGGCAGTGGATCAATTTCACTCTCCACAAATCCGAACCCCCTAAAACCTGGTCCGGCAACATTCTTGATTGATGTAAAAGATAAAACCGGAAAAGTGGTTGATGACGCGAAGGTTTCATACAACATCAATATGACAACTATGGATATGGGAGCTCAAAATGGCAACGCGACTTCTCAGGGTAATGGGCGATATTCGATTTCTGCAAAGATGACTATGCTGGGTCCATGGAAAGTAAGTGTTACCGTTAAAATGACCGATGGAAGTAGCGAAAATAAGGACTTTACTGTTAATGTACGTTAATGAATATAAAAAAATTATTTATACTAGGAGAATGTAATAATATAATGCTATTACATGTAGTCATATGTTAAAAGATAAATTTGTACTCAGTATCATAGGGGTCACGATTTTAATCATGGCTGGAGTCGTGCTCTACTTTAGCAAATTTGATTCTTCTACTGCCGCAAATCCCAATGGGACAACTCCTGTTTCGGAAGAAAAGCAAAAACTTCTTGAAGTAGTTGCTGATGATTATATAAAAGGCAACAAAGATGCCACAGTGACACTCGTGGAGTATCTTGATTTTGAATGCGAAGCCTGCGGAGCCTATTACCCCCTCGTTAAGCAACTCGCTGAAGAATTTAAGAATGATGTACGGTTTGTAAACAGATATTTCCCGCTCCCTGGTCACAAGAACGGAATGACTGCCGCATTGGCTGTTGAGGCTGCCAGTAAGCAGGGAAAATACTGGGAGATGCATAACATCCTGTTTGACAATCAAAAATCATGGGGAGAAAAGCAGTCTCCAGAACCAGCTCTTTTTGAAAATTATGCTAAACAAATCGGTCTGAATTTGGATCAATACAAGAAAGACGTCAAATCAAAAGAAGTTGGTGAACGAGTCAACCGGGATAAAATGTCCGGTACGCAATTAGGCGTTAACGGCACCCCAACATTTTTCCTTAATGGTGAAAAAATCCCTAACCCTAAGTCTCCGGAAGATTTCAAAACTTTTATTGAGGCTGCTATCTTGAAAGCTCCCAAACCTTCCGGGCAGGAGCTAGGCGAAAAGGTGCACGAACATGCGGATCTTAAAGTCTTTATTAACAATAAGCCCCTAGACTTGACCCAGGCCAAATACCAGTCAACTGAAGAGAAGGAGCTTGATCCAGATACTCACCTGCACGATGGTAACGGCAACGTCGTTCACAAACATCGCAAAGGCGTGACTTTGGGATACTTTTTTAAGACGCTAAAGATCGACTTTTCCAAAGATTGTCTGTTGATGGACACAGGAGAAAAATATTGTAACAACGAAACCAATGAATTAAAATTCTTGGTTAACGGCAAGTCTGGTGATACGTTTGGCAACTATGAATTCTCTGATCTGGACAAAATACTTATTAGCTATGGACCAAAAGCTGAAATTATTAGTTCACAAATTAATTCAATTTCAGATGATGCCTGTCTGTATTCAGAAAAGTGTCCAGAGAGGGGTAAACCGCCAACCGAGAACTGTGTGGGAGGATTGGGAACAGACTGCATATAAAAATATAAATAGTATAAATATTACCTATGAAAAAAATACAAAAATCAGATATTCAGACACCAAGAGTAGTAAGTGAACCAAACGATTTAGCTTTAACTGTGAGAAAACCAAAACGATTGGTGATTGTCGGCATGGTTGCAATACTTCTCATCATAGTCCTTACCGGACTATTTTTTGCCAAAGGATTTTTCGTTGCAGCAATTGTAAACGGTAGTCCTATTAGCCGTTTATCCGTTATCAAAGATCTTGAAAAACAGGGCGGTAAACAGACTCTGGAAGGCATTATTACTCAGAAACTCATCGATAATGAACTTGCGAAACAAAATATTACCGTGACAAAAGAAGAAGTGGATGAACAAATAAAGCAGATTGAGGCACAAGTAACAAGTCAAGGTGGCACACTTAAAGATGCGTTGGCACAACAGAACATGACAGATGACAAGCTCCGTGAGCAAATTACCATTCAGAAAAAATTAGAGAAATTGTTAGCAGATAAAGTGGCTGTCACTGATGCAGAGATTGATGCATACATTAAAGAAAATAAGGCAAGTCCTCCAAAGGACGTAAAAATAGAGGATTATAGAAAGCAATTAAGCGATCAGCTCAAACAGCAAAAGTTTCAGACCGAAGCTCAAAAATGGGTTACAGATTTGAAAACAAACGCAAAAATCAAGTATTTTGTTAATTACTAACCCAGGCGCTTGAGAAATTATAGGATCTGTATATTGGAGATTTAAGTTTATAAAGCTATATGATTTCTCGTCATAGGACTACAATCGAATTATGCTTATATCGGAATTATTTAAAGAAACCAAATTCAAACGTCTGTTTGCAGCGCTTGGTTTAATAGTTCCCTTAGAGTTGTTATCGCTCTTTTCCTACCACCTGCCGTGGTTTATAGAGTACCCCCTTTTTGGAAGCATCATCTATTTCTTCGGGAAAGACGTCATATTAGGTGGTTTGCAGGGATTAATCCGGCTTAAATTTTCTAATATCAACTTACTGATGACAGTAGCTACCTTCGGAGCTATCTACTTAGGTGAGCTTGAAGAAGCAGTTATCATCATCGTTCTCTTTGCAGTCAGCGAAGCCTTGGAAGAATTTGGTATTACTAAAAGTCAGAATGCCCTGGAAGAATTAGTTGATAAAACTCCAAAAACCGCGCTAATTAAAGGGCATGAAACCAAAACTCCAATTGAAAAAATATCGATTGACGATATTCTGGTCGTAAAGCCTGGTGACTACATACCTCTTGACGGTTTAGTCATCAAAGGCGAATCACTGGTTGATGAAAGTGCTATTACAGGTGAGCCACTGCCGAAAAATAAATATGAAGGTGAGTTTGTTTTTGCCGGCACACTTAACAGTCAGGGATATCTGGAAATAAAAGTAACTAAGACCTCTAAGGACACAACCTTAGCCAAAATAGTTGACCTAACATTCCAGGCAGCTGAACGTAAATCTCAAGCTGCTAAATTCATCGAGAAATTTGCGGCCTATTACACTCCAACAGTATTTATCGCATCCATTTTTCTGACTGCTATACCTGTTGTTATCCTTGGACAGCCTTTCAATGCTTGGTTTCCTCAAAGTCTAACCCTTCTCTTAATTGCTTGTCCTTGTGCTTTAGTTATCTCCACCCCGATTACGATTTTTTCTGCCATTGGAAATGCTACCAAGCGAGGCGTTTTAATTAAGGGTGGCCAATTTTTGGAAGAGATGGGTCGAATCAAAGCAATTGCTTTTGATAAAACCCGCACCCTCACCAAGGGAGAGCCAATTGTGTCTGATGTAATCCCTCTCAATGGTTATACCAAGGGAGAACTCCTAGCTTGTGTGGCAGGAGCAGAAGCATTTTCTGAACACCCTATTGCCAAAAGTATCGTCGAGAATTCAAAATTGTTTCCTCAAAAAGACCATGAGTACGCAAATTTCAAGGCAATTATGGGCAAAGGAATTAGCGGTGAGTGTCTCGTATGCGTTGATAAACATCACTGTATCGGCACACTTCAGTTTGTCATGGAAGAACACAAGGCAGATGAGCGGGTTATCAAAATTGTTGAACAATTTGAAAAGGAAGGCAAAACAGCTATCGTCGTCAGTGACGATAAAAAAATTG
>CAZLQM010000014.1:0-27741 GCA_964561945.1 uncultured Gammaproteobacteria bacterium
AATTGTAGTAGACTTGGAATTCATAATATATTTATTAATTTACGATTTATGTTAATAATATATATGTAAATATATGTTTTAATGGAATGAAGAATAATTTTGGGATCCCTGCTAGTTTGGGAGAGCTGAGTATGCATATTTTGGCGTGCTTGTTTTTGTGATGTTGTGGTAAAATTATAGGATTGTTTAAATTGGATGTTTATGTCAATGAATGAAACGATAATTAGATTTAGTAATGTATCTTTTGACTTTGGACACAATCGAGAGATTCTGGAAGAGGTTAGTTTTGGGGTGCGTCGTGGAATGAAGATTGCCTTAATGGGACAGAATGGAGCGGGAAAAAGTACGATATTTAAGATTATGACAAAGAAATTAGAAGTGACTAAGGGTGAGGTATTAGTTGATCGAGATATCAAAGTTGCAACTGCACATCAAATAATGAGCAAGGCGGATTTAGAATTAACGACACAAGAATATTTTGCTAAGTATGCTGATCTTGAGGATTATGAACTAAAGAAAAAAATTAGTGAGTCGCTGGATATTGTGAATTTGGAGCATGCGCCTTTGGAGAAATTAATTAAATCGTACTCTGGGGGACAACAAGCGCGACTGTTATTGGCAGCTGCCCTCGTTCAGAGTCCTGATTTACTATTATTGGATGAACCGACAAATAACTTGGATTATGAGGGAATAGAACATTTGAAAATTTTCTTAACTTACTACCCTAATACTTGTATTGTGATTTCGCATGATGCTGAATTTCTTAATTCTTTTACAGATGGAGTTCTTTATTTGGATAACTTTACTCATAAGGTTGAGCAGTATGTAGGGACATATTTTGATGTGGTGGAGCAAATCGGAGCTCGGATTGAAAAAGAAAATAGACTAAATGCACGGATGGAAAAAGGGATTTTGGAACGGAAAGAAAAAGCTAATTTTTTTGCGCATAAAGGTGGCAAGATGCGATTGGTGGCTAAAAAAATGCGTGATCAAGTGGAGAAAATGGAAAGTGAAAAGGTAGATGTGCGGAAAGAGGATAAGACAATTAGAAGATTTTTTATTCCTGCTCAGGAGAATTTGTATGGGACTATTTTGACAATTAACTCCTACTCTATTATGCAGAATCATGCTCAAGTTGAGTTTAGTACTAATGTAATTTTGACAAAAAAACAACATTTATTAATTAAAGGACCGAATGGAATTGGGAAAAGTACATTAATTGAATCGATTGTTACCGGGAAAGGTGGCTGCTCGCAAATTGCTCGAGGAACGCGAATTGGATATTATCGTCAAGATTTTTCTAATCTCGTATTTGAAGATACTGTTTACGAGTCATTTGTGAAGGCCGTTTTGTCTACTAATGGTGAGCATAATGAAGAGCAGATTAGGTCGGTGGCGGCTGGGTTTTTGATTACTTCGCATGTGATGGATTCGAAAATTGGAGATTTGTCAGAAGGGCAAAAAGGATTGGTAGCATTTGCTCAATTGGTGTTGATGAGACCTGGATTGTTGATTCTGGATGAGCCGACTAATCATATTAATTTTCGGCATTTGCCGGTGATTGCTAAGGCTTTGCATGATTATGAGGGAGCAATGATTTTGGTCTCGCATGTACCTGAGTTCGTGGCTCAAGTACGGATTGATAAAGAGTTGGATTTACTGACAAATAAAGTGTGGTAGATGAGGAAGCAATTAAGTAATAGGAGGATATTTGTTTAAGATTGATATATAATATTACAAAATATGTTATAAGCTTAGACTGCTCGTCTAAGAATGTGTAGTATATTTTGGCACATTTTAAACTTGATACCTGAAAGGAGTAAGACTGATGGAACTAATTGATGCAGTTGAAGTATCGGAGTACATTTTTCGGGTATGGTGTGATGACACGATGATGAAAGTTGAGGTTGGTGATTTGGCAGTGACATCGCCAGCAACTACTATAGTGATTGAAACTCCACAGTTTCGAGCTATAGTAAATCTTAAGATTAAAGATAGTATTCCGGTTTTTGGTATTCGTAATAAAGGGAAGGAAGTTACAGAAAAGGCTGTGAGAGAGTACGTTGTTAAAATCAAGTTTAGTCCTATAATTATGCTATAATAAGTTGCTTTTGGAATTAGCGTAATAACTACGATTAGTTGCAAGAGTAAAAAGAACATTTAAAATCTAGAGATTGGATAGCTCTGTGATTATTTGATTTAAGTAATTAAAGAGCTGTCCAATCGTTGCTTAAATTACTATCATTCTAAAGGAGGATTAAGATGTGCAAATTGTGGGATGATGTTTGGGATTCGTCTGTAATCTGGAAATTGAGAGACAATCTTAAAGATCCGTCGTTTATTTGGATAATTTTCTGTGTTATGTTTACATCGTGGTTGGTGCTGATGGATGGGAGGGTTGAGAGATTTACTGGCACTGAGATTGTTATGAATGATGTTGGCCTGATCGATGTTTTGTCGGTTTCTGGGCAGAGTCCAATTATCGTCGAGGGAGCTTCTAGTGAGTTCTTTGTATTGCGAGGTCCCAATGATCAGGTCATTTACGGATCTTTGGGAACAAAACCTCTGGGTTGGCCCGAGGATGAGTATTATCAATCGGGCATGAGCGTGATGGGGCATGGCAAGTGGAGTTTGGAAGTGGGAAGTGATGTATCTCTTCACTTGATGAGTGAACTTGATATGGTTGCCACATCGCGAATTGATGTCGTTAACAGAATACTGTTAGGTCTTGTATCTGGTGTGGTCGGATTGCTTTTGTGGTTGTTGGGGTATCTTTTTTCTCTACTTTTTGAAGATTAGAAAGGAGTAATTTGAAGTAACTTCACCCAAGATAAATAAAGATATTAAAGTAAAGTATGATGTTGTTTGTCATATTAACTTTTTTATTTGATTTATCTTGGGTTTTTTTTATCGTAAGACAAGAGAGTTAAGGGATTAGAATGTTATTTTAATTGTTGACAACTCATAGTAATTGAATGATGATACAGAGTAATGAACTGGCGTAAAGGAATCGGAAGTTTTGGAGTGTTTTTGTTTGTGTTAGGAACTTGGATGGGGGGTAGTGTTTCTGAGGTAAGAGCTGAGGTTGTTAGTTTGCAAGTCAGTTCAAGCAGCGATGATGTGAATCAATCTGGAAGTGCATTAGATGTTACTTCGGGTGGTGTGTGGTATGGCAATGGAAGCAGTGCTAGTGAGAGCTATACAGGTCTGCGGTTTGTGGATGTTCCGATTCCTCAAGGAGCTAGGGTTAATAGTGCACATTTGGAGATATATACCAATGGCGGATGGATTCCAATTAGCTTTCGGATGAATGGTGATAATGTAGGTAATAGTTTGACATTTGATAGCAGTCATGCGCCATCAGGTCGATCTTTGACAAATGCAAATGTGGTTCATAGTTCAAATCAAAAGTGGAATGCGAATCAATGGAATGCGTTGAATGAAATTAATGGTGTGGTTCAAGAGGTGATAAATCGTCCTGATTGGCAGAGTGGAAATGCTATGTCAATTATTATGAGAGGAACAGGGTCGTCATGGGGACGAATTTTTGGGTATGCGTGGGACATTAATCCGTCTTTGGCGAGTAAGCTGGTAATTGACTATACTCCAGTTGTTGTGTCGCCAACGATTAATCCAACTCCGACTTTGGTCCCGACAATTGTGACTCCCACATCAAATCCTACTCTTGTTCCAACTTTGACTCCCGTTCCCACCTCTACTCCTACGGTTCAACCGACTATTGTGCCATCAATTACACCAACTGTTTTCCCTACCCCAACTCCAACGGTATTAATTCCCACACCGACATTTACGCCAACTCCCACTCCAACCTTTATTCCAACCCCCACCGTAGTTATAACACCAACTCTTATACCAACACCTACTCCAACGATTGGACAGGTGAGGATGATTATCGTAGGTGATAGCTCTTCGGATGAGTATAGGGCGGATGATAATCGAGCAGGTGGAACACAATGGGCCAATACAACTTTGGTCTGGGATGAACTATTGAGGAATTATCGCAATGTCGAATTAGGGAGTTGGGGAAATAGATCTGAACCACGTAGAATAGGTTATGAATATAATTGGGCAAGATCTGGAGCTGAGGCTCATGATTTGATTGTTTCGGGAGCGGTGAGCGGAGCTGCATCACAGGTTAGTAATGGTTTGGCTGATGTGGTTTATTTGGCGATTGGGAATAATGATTTTGCTTATTATCGCGATGGAGCGGATATTTATTATGGAAATATTGCAGGTTTGGCGTTGCAAAATAAAATTGATAGTATTGTTAATGACATAACTGCGTCGGTGAATACAATAAGAAGTGCAAATGCAAATGTGCCTTTAATACTAGGAACGATCGGCGATATGGGAGTTATGCCAAATAATATTGCGCAGTTTCCCGATGCAAGTAAGCGGTTATTAGTTACAAATGCGATTAATGAAGTTAATGCCAGATTGGTTAATTTGGCTGTAAATGATGGAAAAATATTTGTGATTGATTTGAATAATTTAGAGGCGATCCTTGGTCCACGATTGAATGCTCAAGGGAATGTAGTGGTTGGAAATGAAGTAATAAACTTTTCATTAGGAAATGAGCCTCATAATTTGATTTTGGCGGATGGAATTCATGGGGGAACAGTTGTAAATGGATTATTAGCTAATTTGGTAATTAATAAACTAAACGAAGCTTTGGGGATAAATATGATTGAATTTAGTGATAATGAGTTGTTAATAAATGCAGGAATTAGTTTGGCAACTCCGACACCTACTCTACCTCCGACATCGACGCCAACTATAATGCCAACGAGTACGCCTATTCCAACGGCAACGCCAACCCTTATACCTACAGTGATACCATTACCAACAAATACACCGATACTTACTCCAACGGTAATTGTTACTCCTACACCAATGAGTGGAATTGTTATTGCTCAAATTGCAAGTTCAAGTGATGATGCTAATCAAATTAATAACAGCATTGATTTAAATGCTTCAGCACTTTGGTTGGGAAATGCGAACGGGGTCTCGAGAACTGGGTTGCGATTTGTAAATTTGGATATTCCACGGGGTGCAACAATTACTAGTGCTAGAGTTGAGGTTTATTCTGCACAAAACCAATGGATGAGTATGTCGTACAGTATGAAAGGCGAGAACGTTGGAAATAGTGCTACTTTTGCTACTAGTAATTTGATATCTAGTCGTTTGTTAACTAATGCGGGAATTAATCATAGTTCTAATATGAAGTGGTCATCTAATACTTGGTATCAATTGGATAATGTGAGTAATGTAATCCAGGAGATTGTGGATAGACCTGATTGGCAAAGTGGGAATAGCATGACAATAATTCTCCAAGGGACAGGTGGAAATTGGGCACGGAAGTTTATAAAGAGCTATGAAAGTGGTGCGATGTTGGCACCCAGACTGGTAATTAGTTATCAGTAAATTGTTGGAAAACAAAAAGTATAGTATATTGAGGTCATGAAGTGGGTAGGATTATTGTTATTTATAGTGTTGATTGGAGGGGTAGTGTTTTTTTATAACAAAACGAGTTTAAATACAAAAGATGTTGAGCAAGAGAATCATATTGTCCCAACTGTGGCACTTACCCCTACTCCGCAGCTTGATATGGAGGAAGTAGTATTGGAGTATCCTCAAGCTGGGCAAGTGATTGAATCACCGTTAAAGTTCAAGGGGATAGCAAAGGGGGGATGGTTTTTTGAGGGTTCGTTTCCTGTGATATTAACGAATTGGGATGGGTTGATAATTGGGGAAGGATTAGCCACGGCTAAGGAAGATTGGATGAGGGAAGAGGTTGAGTTTGAGGGGGAGTTAGAATTTGAGGTACCTGAGTATGGAGATAATGGGTTTTTGATTTTGAAGAAAGACAATCCATCAGGATTACCAGAAAATGATGATGCAGTTGAAATAGAAGTCAGATTAAGGTAATTAAAATTAGCAAAAAGTTGAAAATAGTTGCGGTTATGATAAAATATATGTTATAGGCTTAGCACTTTAACAATATTTGAGAAGGCAGGAAAAAACTTTATAAATATAGAGTTTTGTCTTGCCTTCTCTCAATCGTAGAGATAAGGGTTATCAGGGGAGGATGAGATGGTTTCGAGGAATCATGTGGTCGAAATGCTGATTGACGTGGTAGTTTTGATTAGCTATTTGTTGTTGGCATATTTGGGGTTGACCTTGGCTGTGGGCATCGTGGCGCCATTGATCAATTTCGAGCAGGGTTTGGGTTGTATTCGGTCGGATTGGGTCAATCCTGTAACTGCTTGTTTCAAGATGGAGGTGCCATTGTTGGAGTATATTCGACAAACTTTGCTATATACTCCTGCAAGTTCTTGGCTGGGTTTAGGAGTTGTATTTTTTGCATTGCAGGTTGCTAATCAAGTAGCAAAGCAGATCGATGCACGCATGCGGGTCATGTGGACTGATTCTCGTATTGATAGACGATTGTGAGAAGCAGGCTCTGGTGTTTCTACGCCAGAGCCTCTTTTTTTGGTTGGCGTGATGTGGTAACTTATGGTGTAGCGATGAGTTATGAACGCAAGGATAATCCTTTGATTAGTTATGCAAGTAGAAGAGCATTTCAGGTTTTTGGTGAGATAAAGCGTAGAGATCGGGAGATGATTGATAGGTTTGAAGAGTCTGTATTGGTGTTAAATGATCCAGAGTGGCATGAACAGTATAAGAGAGCTCTGCGAACTGTTAGTCAGAAATGGATAGTGCCTGATGAAGATAAGATAGTTAATGATTCGATCGTGGACAATTTTATTGTAAATAATAGAGGTAGAAGGCGTAAGGGTCCTGGGATTTTGGGAAGTAACAAAATTTGATTGAGGGAAGTTTTATTGATCGAATTGCTGTAAGTTTTGTTGCATTTGTTCTAGTTGTTCTTCTGACATTTGACTAGGTAATTCTTTGAGAAATTGTGAGAAATCGGTAAAGTTTACATCGGAAGGAGGTGCGAATTCATTATCGGAAATATCTTGAGGGTTACATCGGATGGTATAACCTAGGTCTTGGTATTGGCGCTGATACGCTTCTTGAGATAGATCTGGAACCTCCTCAGCTTGGTCTTTGGAATAATCTGCTGAATCTGGTTGGGTGATGGGGATTTTGATACCTTGTTTGGTTTGGTCGTTCCACATATAGCTGTATTGTCCGTCTGAAATTAGAGAGCCGTAGTTGTCTGTTTGATTGGTAGGATCAGGATTGATGAAGTTGGTGATTTTAATCTTGTTTTGTTTCATTAAGTAGGTCATGGTTTGGTTGGTGTCTTGGTGGGTGAGGATACATTGTACTGATTTACCCTGCTTGATGTCTTGGGCTAGATTGGAGATCTCCTCTACTACTAGTTGTTGTGATTGTGGCTCTTCGGAGATGTTTGGTTTGGTAGGATTACAGGCTGTAAGAAGAAGTGTGGCGGAGATAAGGAGTAGTTTTTTCATTAAGTAATAATATATCACAAATTTAATATTATTTTGGAGTTTTAATTAAATAAATTGTTTGTTATATTAGTTTTTATGAGTTTAGAAAATGATGAGAGAAATATTGGTAGAGATTTAGAAAGAGCTAGTCAACAGTTGGACATGGCTAAAGGATCTTTGGTAGTTGGAGACCGCGAGAATGCGATGAGATTATTAGATGATGTTGAAGAGACTATGAAAAGAGTGCTAAGGGAAACTTCGGTTCGTGATGGGTCGCCATTGAGATTTACATGGGATGATGAGGGAAATCTGTGGGAGAATTATCCGTTGATTGTGTAGGTTAATCTATAAGTTACGATTTCGGATATTGTTGAAATGGGCTTGTTCTAGGTAAGATAAATAATGGCTGTATATTATGTCATATCTATATCGCAGGCAGTTATCATTTACAGGTAGGGTGAGGGTGTTTTTTTTGGGTTTTTTGCTGCTTGTTTTGGGAGTTGTGGGAGGATTGTATTGGAAAGATTTTTTGTCTTTGTGGGTTAAGGCTTCCGATACTACTTATAGTTGGACTTTTAGTAACCCTAGTGAATATGTAGTTAGTGATGCTAGATTGGCTGAGGTGGCTGGGAATAGTGCTAGATTAAAAGTACGTGACTATGAGTCTGATGCCAATACGGGATTGTTATTGCATCTGGATGAAGCTAGTGGAAATCCAATTGATAGTTCTTCATATAATCAAAGTGCATCGGCAAGTAATTTGTCGTATGTGGCTGGAAAGTTTAACAATGGAAGTACGCTTAATACTTCGCGAATAAGTGTGGCTGATTCGGCGGCGATCTCGATGACAAGCGCACACACATTAGAGTCATGGGTGAAATTTAATGCAACGTTTGGTTCGGGTAGTGCGGATGCACGGATGGGGTTGATTGATAAAGGAGATTATCAATTATATTTTGATAATGAAACAGGTAAATTGACTTATGAAATTGCAAATAATGCTGCAAATAATTGGACTCAAGTTGGCGGTAGCGAGTTAAATGGCAGCTGGGATGTAAATGGGCAATTGTCTTTATCTTCGCAAATTTATGCTAATTCTAAATTGTATGCGGGAACGGGTAACGGGACAGGAGATGCTGAGGTGTGGGAGTGGAATGGGACGAGTTGGACACAAATAGGTGGTGATGGAGTCGGCTCTAGCTGGAGTGCAAATACATATGAGAGTGCTTTGTCCATGGCTGCTGACAGTACTTATTTGTATGTGGGTTTGGGATTAACTGCAAGTGATGGTGAGGTTTGGAGATATACGTTTAGTAGTGGTGTCTGGCTTAAAATTGGTGGTAATTCGCTAAATAGTGGTTGGACGAATGGATATGAAGGTGTGTATAGCATGAAAATCGATAGTGGAACTTTATATGTAGGATTAGGCGCAAGTTCTAATGATGCTGAGGTGTGGGCATGGAACGGGACAATTTGGACAAAGATTGGTGGAGATAGTTTGAAATCAGGTTGGACAACTAATTTTGAAACAGTGTTTTCGTTAGAGACTGATGGAACCTATTTATATGCTGGGTTAGGAGCAAGTACAGGGGATGCTGAGGTGTGGCGATATTCATATGTAGGTGATGTGTGGAGTAGGATTGGAGGAGATGGTGATAATTCAAGTTGGGCAAATTCAACTTATGAGTCTGTATATGCTTTGAAATTAATTGGGAGTAATTTGTTTGCGGGAATTGGCACTGGACCAGGGGATGCTGAGGTATGGCGATGGAATGGATCAAGCTGGACAAAAATTGGTGGTAATTCAATAAATAACGGATGGACAACTGGATATGATGCAGTGTGGAGCTTGGCGTATGATGGAACTTATCTTTATGCAGGTCTGGGTTCTAGCGGCGGAGAAAATGAGGTTTGGCGGAGTGATCCAGTGACTGTATCTTGGACTCAAGTGGGAGGAGATGGTGTCAATGGTGGGTTTGGATCTACGACGCATACAGCGGTTGAATCACTAACTGTAAATGCAGGAGTGATTTATGCAGGAATTACATCAAATAATGGGACAAGAACTAGTCAGGTTTGGGCTTTGAGTGGTGGGACTTGGACTCAGTTGGGTGGGGATTATATAAATGGAAGTTGGGGATTTCGTGGTTTGAGAACAGTAGAAACTTTGGTTAATGCAAATGGTAAGTTGTATGCAGGGATGGGATATAGCGATGCGGGAAATGCTTTGGTGTGGGAGTATGATGGGGGCAATTGGAGGTTGATTGGTGGTCAAGGAAATAATTCAAGTTGGGCGAGTAACACTTATGAAATGATAATTTCTGGGATTAGTTACAAGGGTGATTTATACGTTGGTTTGGGAGCCTCTGCTAATGATGGAGAAGTATGGAAGTGGGATGGATCAAATTGGAGTCAAATTGGGGGAGATTCGCTAAATGGTGGTTGGACTACTAATTTTGAGGAGGTTGATTCTTTGGCAGTAGTAGGAGATATTTTGTATGCTGGATTAGGTGCTAGTGCTAACGATGCTGAGGTGTGGGGATGGGATGGGACTAATTGGACTAAGATAGGCGGAGACTCTATTAATGGAGGTTGGACTACTAATTATGAGCGAGTGACGGGTTTAACCGTGTATGAAAATAAGCTATATGCAGGATTAGGATCAAGTACAAATGACGCTGAAGTTTGGCGTTGGGATAATGGTAGTTGGACAAAGATAGGTGGAGATGGTGTTAATGGAGGTTGGAATACGGGATTTGAGCAAGTGGAGGTATTGGCAACCAGTGGAAAATTGTATGCGGGGTTAGGTACTGGTTCAGGAGATGCAGAAGTTTGGGAGTGGAGTGGATCAGGTTGGACTTTGATTGGTGGGAACGAGGTTAATAATAGTTGGACATTTGGTACTTATGAACGGGTGAGGACAATGATAAATTATAATGGATATTTGTACGCTGGACTTGGTAATTCAACTAATGATGGAGAAGTTTGGCGTTGGGATGGGACAACTTGGACACAAATTGGGGGAGATTTATTAAATAGTGGATGGAGTAACTCGATTGAAGAGGTAATAAGTCTGGCAGTGTATAAGGGAAAGCTTTATTCGGGGATAGGTAGTTCTCAAAATGTAGATGCATCAGTCTGGAGTTATGGAAATAACGGATTTTTGCAATCGAATGTTTCAAGCTGGGACACTAATTGGCATCATGTAGCTGGAACTTATGATGGTACGACGATGAAGTTGTACGTGGATGGTGTAGTGGATGGCTCTACAGTCACGTCTCAACTTTTGCCTGATTCGAGTCGGAGCTTATTGATTGGTTCCAGTTATGGAGCAAGAAGCAATGGTAGAGATGAGGGATATTTCAAAGGAAAGATGGATGAGGTAAGGATTTCGAATGTGGCGCGAACTAGTTTTATAGATAATACATATACGACTCAGGCTCAAACAATAAGACCGCTAAGCGCTGTAATGACATCACAGGTGGAGGTGTTCGATTCGTTTAGTGCAGTAGAAACCACAAATGGCGGGACAATTAATTATCGATTGTCAGATAATGGTGGTACGAGTTGGAAGTATTATTCGGGTGGTAGTTGGATTGTGTCTACAGATTTGACTCATGTAAATAGTGCGAGCGTAATTAATACAAATTTATTAACATTTCCGGTTGGAGCTGGTGGAATAATGTGGCAGGCTGTGTTGAGTGGGAATGGAAGTTCGCCAGTTTATGTAGGTGACGTGACTATCGGTGTGATTGCTGATGCCGTGTCACCAGAAAATCCAAGTAGTTTAATTTCGTTAAGTGAAGTGGCGGGAGTTGTGATTAATACTAATAATTGGTATGGATATAGCACTCCGTATTTTAGTTGGTCTGGAGCTAGTGATGATGGGGCGGGGGTGGCTGGATATTATGTATATTTTGGCACTGATAATACGGCTGATCCACAGACAGCGGGAGTTTATCAGACGGGAACCACGTATAGTGCGGGTTCGATGGTGGGTGGAACGACATATTATTTGAGAGTTAAAACCAAAGATAAAGCAGGTAATTATGCAGGAGATATTTGGAGTCCATACGTGTACAAATATGATAGTTCGGCCCCGAATAATCCTCTTGGCGTTGCCGTTAATCCAGCCGGATATGCTGCTAATAATTCATTTACGTTTAGCTGGCAGGCCGGCACAGACAATGGAGCTGGGGTGGCAGGATATCAATATAAGACAGGAGCGTCGGAAGGGGCATTGGCTGATTGGTCTAGTACGATTAGTGCAACAACCATCAGTCTTGAAGGGGCCGCGTATACGAGTGGTCAAAATGTGTTTTATTTAAGAACGGTGGATAATGCAGGAAATGTGGCGGGAAGTGTTTTGCAAGTGTCATATTATTTTGCAGGTGACGGTCCAAGCGCACCACAGAATTTGACTGTGGCACCTGATTCCAATACGGTTAATTCGTTTGCATTTTCTTGGCAGCCGCCGGCTTCATACTCGGGAACTGCTGGGTCTTTGACTTATTGTTATACGGTTAATACTTTGCCATCGGAATCAAAGTGCACGTATACAAGTCCTGGGGCTACAGCGTTGTCAGCTAGTTCATTTGCAACTCAAGTAGGGTTGAATGTGCTTTATTTGGTGGCAAAAAACAGCAGTGAATTTGGTGGGGTAGTTAATTACGGAGCTCATGCTAGTGTGTCTTTTACAGCTAATACAGCAGCACCCGGAGTGCCTCTTAATCCTGATATTGCTGATGTATCGGTAAAAAATAGCAGTTCGTGGAAACTAGCTGTGTCTTGGGAACCACCAAGTGATATTGGATCTGGAATTTCGGTTTATGAAATTTATCGTTCGGCTGATGACGTGACTTATGAGCGTGTTGCAAGCACTACAGGAATTGCTTATGTAGATACGGGCTTATTACAGCAGACGTATTACTATACAGTTAGGGGTTGTGACAATGTTAACAACTGTGGGGTATATACGACTGCGGTGAGTGAGTTACCGACGGGTAAATACACTGTACCTCCAAATTTATCTTCTGGTCCTGTTGTGAGTGCTGTGACGACTAAACAAGCAACAATTAATTGGGGTACTGATCGTGTCTCGGACTCCAAAGTGCAGTATGGAATTAGTCCTGGGACGTATTACACATCTGAGCCGTCTAATTCATTGCCAGTTACTGACCACATAATAGTTTTATCTAATCTTTCGCCTGGGACAACTTATTATTTTGTGACTAAATGGACTGATGAGGATGGAAATACTGGAGTAAGTAGCGAAAAATCTTTTACTACAGATCCAGCGCCTAGTGTTAAGGACGTAACTATTAAATCTTTGGGATTAAGTGGAGCTAATATTCAGTTTATTTCGATGGGAGCATCTAAGGTTAAGGTTTATTATGGGGAAACAACTGGATTTGGTGGAGTGTTGTCGCTTGAAACTTCCACAGCTGAGTCTACATATGTGGCTTCGCTTGAAGACCTCAAGGATGGAGTAAAGTATTATTATCAAATTAATGCGTTTGATAGTGAGGATGCTGAGTATGAAGGAACAATATTGAGTTTTACTACTCTACCTCGACCGAAAATTAGTAATGTGAGAATTGATCAGGTTGAGAATAGTGCTCAACCGTCTGTGTTGGTGACTTGGACGACTAACACAAAGACAAGCAGTATTGCGACATTTTTTCCCCAGAGTAAGCCTGAACTTGCAAGAGATGAGGTTAATGTAGATCTGAAGCAAGGTGCTCATCAGTTGCTAGTAAAAGGTTTGAATCCTGAAACAACTTATGTGTTGATAGTTAAGGGGCGAGATGGTTCTGGAAATGAGGCTCAATCTGATCAACAGACGTTTACGACTGCCACTGATACTCGTCCTGCGCAAATTACTAATCTACAAGTTCAGGGAGATATTCAGACAACGAATTCTGGACAAGACGCTAGTGCACAGTTAGTAGTGACTTGGACTACTGATGAGCCTGCTACCTCTCAGGTTGAGTTTGGGGAAGGTACGGGTAGCGTGTATGCACAGAAAACTCAGGAAGATGCCAATATGACGTTGGATCATATGGTGGTAGTAACTAATTTGGTTCCGTCAAGGGTTTATCATTTGCGGGCTATATCCAAAGATAAGGCCGGTAATGAGAGTAATTCAATTGATACGGTAACTATTACTCCTAAAGTGACGGAAAGTGCGTTGAATTTGGTTATTACTAATTTGCAACAAGTGTTTGGATTTTTGAGTGTCTTACAAAAATAGATATATGAATAATTATTTGATAGAAGTCAAGAATTTACAAAAGGTGTTTCATGTGGGATCTCAGGATGTACAGGTGTTGAGAGGGATAAGTTTTGAGGTGATGCCTGGAGATTTCACAATAATTATTGGACCTTCCGGTTGTGGGAAGTCTACTCTTCTTCATACAATTTTGGGTTTGGAACCACCTACGGATGGTGAAGTTTTTATGCTTAATAAGAATTTATATGATAAGACAACCGAAGATGATAGAAGTGAGTTTCGTAAGCGACACATTGGAATGATTTATCAGCAACCCAATTGGGTTAGATCTCTGAATGTGATAGAAAATGTGGCGTTTCCTTTATTGTTGTTAGGAGTTGAAAAAAAGTTGGCTACAGAGAGAGCTTTCTTGTCTTTGCGTGAGGTGAAAATGGAGCGATGGGCGACAAATTTTGCGTCTGAATTATCTGGAGGCCAACAGCAGAGAGTGGCTTTGGCACGAGCTTTGGTGGTGAATCCTGATATTATAATTGCCGATGAACCTACAGGTAATCTTGATTATCAAGCGGGTCAAGATGTGATGCAGTTGTTATCAGATTTGAACCAAAATTCTGGGAAGGCAATTGTGATGGTGACGCATGATTTGGAGTATTTGAAGTATTGTAAGAGAGCGGTACAGTTGTTGGATGGAAAGGTAGTTAATGTGTATGATGGTGAAGGTGTTAATGATTTGATGGCTAATTTACCAATGAAGCGTGGAGTTACTCAAGAACAAGCTAAAATAAATTAATATGGAACCAATTATCGCACCAATTCAATCGACGATTCACGTTGAACCTGTGAAAGAACGACGTATAAGAAAGTTGGTAAATGTTTTAAAGAAATGGAAACATGCTCCTTTGGCTCCCTTTAAGTTCGTTTTTTGGGGAATAATGAGGATTTTGAGTTTTAATTTTTTGTTGATTTTTTTCTTATTTTATAGATTCGCATTTAGAATATTTAAGATACGATTAATTCCAGCTGTTATCAGACTTAAAGCATTAAGCTTGATAGATCGAGTGTATCGCAAGTTCACTACAAGTAAGACTCCAATGGAAACAATTAGTAGAGTTAATTTAATTGAGATGGCATTGAGAAATATGTTTTATAAGAAATCACGGGCGATTATTACAGTAGGAGGGATGGCGGTAGGCGTGGGGTCAATAGTTTTTTTAGTATCAATTGGTTATGGATTGCAGACTTTGGTAATTGCTCGGGTGGCTAGATTGGATGAATTGCGACAAGCAGATGTGAGCACCCAACCTGGGAGTCGGGAAAAAATTAATGATGCGACATTGGCGAGGTTAGTGGATATGCCTGAGATTGATAAATCATTACCAATGATTGCATCTGTAGCTCGAGTAAATTTTAATAATAGCGTTTCGGATGTGCCAGTGTATGCGGTGACTCAAGATTATCTATCTGCCTCGGCAGTTAAGCCAATCCATGGGGATTTGTTTGAGTCTAATGATTTGGTTTTGGCTGTGAATAGTGATCAAGATGGTAAGGTGGCTGGGATAGAGACTGAGCTGATTGAGAATGCGAGATTTAAACAAGAGATGGGGAAAGTTAGTTTTGAGATTTTGCCCAACGAATGGTTAAAGGTAAGGCAATCTCCGAGTCGTGAGGGAAAAGTATTGGGTTATACGAGGAGAGCTACAGGGGTGCAAGATGGGGTCGAAGTTTGGGGTGGGGTGTATCAGGAGTCTGGAGTTTTGGCTAAAGACGTCGATAGTGGTGAAGATTTGGCTCCGTGGATTAAAGGAGAGTTTGGTGTGTGGAGTTTGGAAAGTTGTGATAAAAGTGATGATGATTGTGTAGATGGCAAGTATAGATTGCAAACTGACAATACTGGAAGTGGCGTGGCGATAAGTGGTTATGTGGCAGAGGTTAATATGAAAATTGTTTCGCAAAGGAGATTGGGTAAAGTGTTAGGAATCCAAGTTTTGGGTGAGGATATAGTTGCGAGTGATGAGGCGAGTTTGGAAGCGAGTGTAAGTGCTGATTTGGGTTTGATTCAGACAGCTGATGGTTGGGTTGAAGTGGGATCTGATTCTGCTAGCCTGAATCAGGCAAAGCAGGTTGACTTGCCTCCATCTGCTAAGCGACAGGCTGTGATTAATGGAGCTTTGGTGTCAATTCTAGGATTGAATCCTGCCCAGGCAGTTGGGAAAACGATGTCGGTTTCATTTGTGGTGGTGAGTGATTTGCTGGGAGTAGATGAAAAACTAGAATCAGTGGCGCAAGACTATACGATAGTAGGTGTAGTACCTGATGATAAGACTCCGTATTTTTATGTGCCTTTTATAGACCTGCGAGGACTAGGGGTGGTAAATTATTCGCAATTGAAAGTAGTCGCGAAGAACAATGGATTGTTAGCTGATGCACGTAAAAAGATTGAGTCGTTGGGCTTCTCTACTCGATCGGTAGCGGATACAGTAACACAGATTGAGCGGTTGTTTGCGACATTGCGAACAGTTTTGGCTGTATTGGGAATTGTAGCGTTGTTGGTAGCTGCCTTGGGGATGTTTAATACATTGACTGTGTCATTACTGGAAAGAACTCGAGAAGTAGGATTGATGAAAGCTATGGGAATGAAGTCGCATGAGGTGCAGGAGTTGTTTTTGGCGGAGTCAATGGTGATGGGTTTTTTTGGAGGGTTATTGGGGATTTTTATGGGTTGGGCTTTGGGTCAGTTGGCAGGTTTGGGGTTATCTATATTTACAGTGCCGAGGGGTTTGGGCTATTTGAATATTTCAGATTTGCCTTTGGGGTTTGCTTTGGGGGTATTTAGTTTGTCGTTATTAGTTGGAGTGGGCACTGGAGTTTATCCTGCACGGAGAGCCACTAATATAAGTGCCTTGAATGCAATGAGATATGAGTAGGGAAAAAGAAATATTATTTTGAAGAAATTTGTGGTGGCTTAGTGTAAAACATAAGGAATATTAAGGGCAAAATTCCTAGGGTATTGAAGATCACTAGACAAATAAACCATGCTTTTTGGTTGGCGCGAGCTGCATGCCAGAGAGAAATAGCTTTGAGAGTCACGTCGGTAAGAAGTAGCGTTATGAATAGCCAACCAAAGCGAGTTAATAGATCTATAATTTGGGCGTCTGTGGGGTTCATTAATTAGAATTTTACACTGATTGGTAATTAAATGTAACTATTGGTGTTAATTTTTATTATTCGTAGTAAAATGCGCAACACATGAGTGAATTAAATTTGGGGCAAAAATCGATGGTTATAGGACGGGCAGTGAGCGAAGCAGGGAAATTTGTCGGGACAGAATACTTGCCTAGCTTGCGTAAAAGTAGAGAAAATGTAGAAGCAAGGGTTGGAAGTGTGGATCATTATAAGGAATATTTGAATAGAAGTCCGCATTATAGAGTTGAATTATTTATGTATGACAAATTAGCTCGAAGGCTGGCAATTGAAGCTAATCAAGGTGTCGGAAGGTTATTAAATAATAATCAGAGTGACCAGAGTTTGTTGATGAATGCGCATATTGATTTTTTTTATGGTTGGTTTGCCCAAGATGATTATGAAGATAATAGTTTGTTTCGAGGTAGACAAGTGGCTTATCATGAGATGTATGGAGTTGAGAATGCGAAGAGTGTTTATACGGAAGCAAGAGATCGATTGATAGATAGATCTGCTAAATTTGGAAATGGTGTTTTGTGTAGAATAGAGGGGGTACTTGCAAGTTTGAGTACAGAATTGGAAGTGGAGACTGCAGATAAATATCATAGAATTGATTTGGAAGGTAGTCATAAGCCAAGTGCGATGATTGATCATCTAGCTGCAAAATCTAGAAAAATGTTTGAAATTACATATAGTGCAAGTGAGAGTGCGGCAGGTGAAGAAATTGAGAGAAATGTAAAGAATGGATTAGAAAAAGCAACTGAGGGGATGTGGGTAGCTAATGATTGTAAGGAGCTGTCACAACGAGGAATTATTAAGTGGGCGGAGTTGAAATCTGGCAGAATTAATATTCCTATGGCATGGATGTTGGATAAACTGTCAGATGAAGAGCGACAAACTATGATATTTAATATAGATTATTTGTGGCAAAGGTACTTGCCAACTACTGATCGGTCTAAATCAATTGATGAAAAATTAGAGGTTTTGAGAGATTGCGAATATGATGTGAATGTAATGAATGGATTGAGGTTGATAGAGAATAAATGGTGGACAAGTGGAACGGTTAGAGATATGGGTATAATTGTTGCAAATAGATTAGGAAGTGCAGTAGAAAGTAGTGCTCAGGTTACGTCATCTGCATTGAGCCTTTATCTGGGGGCGTCGATGTATCATCTGGGAGAGAAGAGCTTGAGGTTGGGATTAGGAAGAGTTTGGAAATAGACAAAAAAAACCGCCTCGGTTTGATGCGAGGCGGTTTGCTGGGGTTTCTGGCTTGGTTGGTTCCTCTGTTTTAGGCCGTGATGGCCTAGAAGAGGCTATTCGATTGTGTTTGCAGGTAAAACAAGGGGTGCACGGGCGAACAGTTTGGGATATTACGGATCTTCTTGGGGAATTTTCGCAATACTGGTCTTGCCTCCTTTGTGTGATACCCCAAAAAGTTCGGGACAATCGGGACAATCAGTGTGGTATGGAGTAATGACTGCCCTAGTTTTACGTCCATCAAGATCGGTTGGGGGGATTAGGAAAGTTGTCCCTTCGATTTGTGCAATTATGGGTAGCTGAGTGACCACGATTTTTTCCTTTCTGCGATGAGTTGTGAATGTGCCAGAAACGTCCAGTGCTGATATTATAGGATGTTAATATCTGAGAGTCAATTGAGCCAGTAGATACCCGCGTTTAGGTATGTGGCAAAAGAGACCCAGGCAAGGTAAGGCACAAGTAGCCAAAAGGCCGTGCGGGAGATTGGTTGGAAGAGTCGCATGGTTTGGATGATAGCAAAGACTAGGCTGATGATAGCTATAAGTCCAAATAATGGAGATCGAAATCCAAAAAACATTATGCTCCAGAGTAGATTTAGACCAAGTTGGATATAGAACCAGTCGGTTGCTTGAGTTCGTTTGGGAGATGGTTTAGTATTCCAAACTAGATAGAGAGATATACCCATAAGGACATATAATAGAGTCCAGACTGGACCAAAAAGGGTATTAGGAGGGTTGAGGGGTGGTTTGATGAGAGCTGGATAAAAATCTTGGAGTGATTGAATGGTAAACAGTGACCCGATTGCACCTGCTGATAAAGATATAGTTATGCTGGTAATAAGCTTGGGAAGTGACACTAAGTTTAGTTTAATCCTAATTAGGGTTGAAAGTGTAGAGAGAAAAAATGGCAAGAAAATTTGTACATTTTATAGAAAGATAAACAATCGAGTAAGATTCTTCGCTACGTCTTGAATAGGAAAAAAGCGCAAGAATGAAGAAGTTATTTGTGTTATGTCCTTCAGAAGGAATGAAAAGGCATAAAGATTTGTGTGTTTGCTAATTTTGAGTTTAGATATATTTTTTGTGGAAATAAAAAAGCCACCCTGTGGTTAAGGGTGGCTGTTGGTTTAGTATGTCAGTTGCCCTGGAATGTTAGCATAGACACGCGTTTTTGGAGGTGTACTGGTAGGATCAAACAAGTTTTTGGACACAAACTCCTGGCTTTTCGGTCCTGCAACAATTGTGTCAGGTTTAAGCTCGACTAGGACTGCGTGAGGTCCTGTGATTTCAATTATGGTTGCCGTAGCTTCAAGTCGCCAGTTGGGATCATCTGGAGAAGCAAGATAATGAACCTGTTGTCCTAGATGGAGGGTATTAACATTATCAGGTGTAACATAACGGATAGTCATTTTTAGACTCCTCACTAGAGCGTGATGGAAATGTGCTAGACACAGTAAGTTGTGTCTTAATAAAGTATTTTACACTTTTTTAGAAAATTAGGAATTTTGTTAAATATTTGGTTAAGTTTATTAAATTAGGCAAAAAAAGGGTCCGGCGTATTAAACGCCGGACCGATAAGTTAGATTGGAACTTTGGGAAGTGATTTTTTAGTCATCCCCATCCTTTCTTCCCTCCTGATGAGGGACTTTATTTAGTGGGATTTGAAGGAAGTTACCATGGTGGCAACTTCCGAAAACTCCTTTCTTTGGGGAATCATGGAGAGCAAGTGCCCCCCCCATGATTCCTAGGTTAGTAAATAAAGATAGGATTGACATGGGGTTATCATGTCTCTTGCAATTGTAAATTTGGTTTCCTGGCCGACCCAAGAACGGAATGGTTACCGTGTATATGGCGTGGCTTAACCAAATTTGCAATTTTTTCGTTCCCTTTAAGGTGGCTAGGCATTATATAGAACATGTAGTTCTATACAGTTCGTGGCCTTCCACCCTAAATACAAGTGCGCATACGCGCTCCTTTTTGACTTTATTTGAAAGGTGACGATATTTGGAGAGCCTTCGTGTGAGTTTGATGAATTATCAAACTGCATAAGCTCTCTAAAGTGCCGTCAAACTTCCGACAGCCAGCTAGACACAAAGTTGTTATGTCTATGTGGCTGTCAGAAGAAATAAGTTCCGATATAAATTTAAAGTACTAATTCTTAGGTTAATAAGAACGCGAGAGGGATATTATCACCTATAATTAAATAAGTCAAGACTATAAGACAAGAAAAATTATTTGGGATATAATAGGGTTTCGCACGTTGAATTAACAAATCAAAAATAAGGAGGCTACTATGTGGAGTTCTGACTTGTGGTGGTATGGTTGTTATGGTATTTCATTTGTATTTGTTGGGTGGATGTTGGAGTATGCAATAATTCAAATGTTGGATAACTATTACAAGCATCTGCCTGTAATTGATCAAGATACGAAGCGTTATTTGATCAAAGCAGGGTTTTATTTCACATTTGGAATACTGGGATATGTCTTTGTATATTTCATGAGCTTGGATGAAAGGAAAACATCAAAGTGACGATTGTAGGTTGGATACAAACGGTAATACTATTGTTTTTGGGCTTTATGGGATTGTATTTGGTTGAAACCGCTGCAATTAGGCTCAAAATTTGGTTGGTATCACCTGAATCTGAGTTAGACACAGAGGTTGAAACCAAATTGGGACAAGGTATTGTCTGTTTGGTGATTGTAGTAGTATGGTTAATTTGGTTTTAGTTATTGGAGACGTGTGAGCACACATTCTGTGAATACAGGTGTGTGCTTTTTGTGGATGTTCAAGTCCTATAATATTTACAAATAGGCGTTTTGGTAGTAAAATGGGCTAACAATTCCGAATTCATTGATTACGATGAAGGGTCTGAGTTGTACGCAATTTGAAAATTCAAGGAGGAGATATGAAGGACTTGGGAAAGATTTCGCTGTTGTTGGTTTTGGTGGTAGTTGTTGTGTATTTTGTTTTCAGTTTTCAGACAGCGGAAGTGATGTTTGTGAAAGCGTCAAACAACTTTGTCGAATTGGTCTTTAGTGATGGTAGGACGATGGAGATATCCTACTCCACTTTTATAGATCGATTTGAGGATAAAATTCCACAGGAGTTCCAACCTGTGGAATGGGATAGTGAGGCGAGAATGTTAATATTTGCCAATGGTAAGTACGTTGGCTACTGGGCTCACTATGGGGGGTGTCAGGGAATTGAGGTGTATAGGAAGCCAGACAATATGAGTGTCAGATGCTTCGAGCATCGGAATATGAATTATCTTCTTCGTTGAAGTTTTTGATCTCGTGAGTTAATTATTATCAACTCACGAGATTTTTTATGAAAAAAGCGCCCATTTTGAGAAACGGGCGCTATCAAGATAATCAAGATTATTCGGTTAAGAATATGTTGGATGCATCGATTAGACCATTTGCGATGGTGATCAGTCGTTGGTTTGCAAGTGTATGGAGTGAATCTGTAATCTGAGATTCTTTCAATTTAAGAGTGTGTCCAATGACCTGAGTTACTTCTGCCTGCGGTAGGCAAGTTGTATTTTTGCCGGTCATTAGGGTGCCAATTTTGAGGCAAACTTTGGATGACTGAGGGTCAAGTTCCCCAAATTGATTGAAACTCCATACGAACATATGTGGTTTACACATAGTTATGTCCTCTCTTGTGAATTTGGATTGATTATCCTGCTGGAATATTAGTTGGTTATTCGTATGAGGGTCAAGTTGCAAAATAAGTGGTAAAATAGGGTTTGTAATGTTTGTGCATCGACGCGATGCATATTAAGTTACGTGATCTTTGAAAAGGGAGATGAGATGAAACTTCCACAGCCGAAGGCGGAACGTGTTGTTATGCAGATGGTTCGTAATTTGCAGCGAGAAAATGGAGGGAATCCTGTTTATTATGCTGATTTGCAGAAGAAAGCAACGACAGAGGTAGAAAGGAGTGCAGTTGCTCAGGTGAGGGATGATTCATTAAAATCTCAGGGAGATGAAATAAAAAAGTAGGTGAATGATGATTAGCAAGGTTCGAGGAAATCCTCGGACCTTTTTTTTGTTAAGTTTAGTTCAGGGGATTGATGGATCTTGTTGCTTCAAATATAAAACATACCATGAGTTTTTTGATTATGTGTAAAATGTGGAGAGATTTCTCTACTACGTTTGAAATGACATGAGAGCGAGTATGATGATTAAGTAGATTGTGGGATGATTTGAATAGAGTTTAGGGGAGAAGGTGTGAGAGGATGGTGAATTTGGATTGATGTTGAATCAAAAGGTAAGAAAAAACCTCGCACACGATAAAATGTGTACGAGGTTTTGTAAGGTTAGCGAAGTGAACGGGCAACAATGGTGGGAATTGATGGATCAGGGGTTTGCTGTTTTTCTATTTGGGTTGGATAAGTATACTTTTCGCCGTGGTGCCAGCCAGAAGCGCGGTAGGTTGTTCCTCCTGTTTGGGGAATTACAATTGCAACTTCTGAGAAGTCTTGGGTGCAACATTGTGCAGTGTAAGCGCTTCCGTTATGCTTGAGATAAATTTGCTTTGCCACGTTTCGCTCCTTGATGATGAAATGTGCGTTGTCCAAAGGCAGATACGAGATGTATCAGATTGGATTAGGTAGATTATACAAGATTAACTTGGTTATGTGGATATCCTATATAGATTGCATATAAGCTGTAATTTGATATAATTTGGGGGCAATTTCGATTTCGCCGAGTTGCGGTGAAGGGCAAGATTGCATGAACATTAAGAACTCAATAAGGAGACTATAATGGAGAATTCCGGTAAGACTGGAGGCGGTTGTGTGGTTTTTTTGGCACTTCTAGGACTTTGTTTTATTGCTGCTCTTTGGCTGACTGGCTGTAGTGCTCCGTCTCGGCAAGAGGCGGAGGTACGTGGTCAGACTGCAGTGGCAACTGTGCAGTCCAAAACAGAAGACTTGGCCGTTGAAGCAGTAAACAAGGGCCAAGGATTGCTCGGTCGAGCCAAATCTGTGGTTGGTAGCTTGGCTGATAAGGCTGTGCAAACAGGGAAGTCGGTAGCTGGATCAGTTAAGCAGACTGGTGAAGTTGTTATTGACAAAGCCATTTTCCAAGGTAAGGCCTTGCAGATAAAGGCAGCGCTGTGGGCAAATGGTATCTGGTCCTCTGCGGATGGATACAGCATCATCTGGATTGAGGGTGATGACTGCCATGGGTGGGCAGTTTATCATTTGGGTGTTTATCAAAAATGTATCGGTGCCTCAGACGAGGCGTTGAATAGTTTTCTAAATTGAGGATTTGCCTCGTGTTAGTCATGGTTATTTACATGATTGATGCGAGGCTTTTTTTGTGGGGACAAATGTCATCCACAGTGAGGGAAAAAACGAGAGTTCTATCAGATTGAGATTAATGTTTAAGTGCTGTGATTATGTGACTTGAGTTAAATTTTATATTTGGTTAAATTAACCAAGGAACTTAATCGCGTCATGCTCTAGATGAAAGGTTTAAGTCGTGAGCGGTGGGAAGGACTGAAGATAAAGAGTTTGATTTTTACCCTGCTCCGCCGCCTCCTCCACCGCCTCCTCCACCGCCACCGCCAGAGGCTCCGCCAGAGCTGCCTGTGCCGGATGCTCCATAAGATGCAGTGACTGAACTAGAGATACTATTTAATGCGGATCCAAGCCCAATTGAATTATTCCCTAAATTACCTCCTGCCCAATATGTGGTGGCTAATGATTGATCTGAGGAATTAAAAGAGATAGGGAGAGTGGAAAGAACTTTTTGTGAAATTCCTAAGACGGTTCCATAAATAAGGTATTTTTCCCAGATGACGATAGAATCGATGGGGTCCTTGATAGTGACGCGGTAATCTTTGAGATGTTTTTTGAAGGCTAACCATTTGGCAGCTTCTTCGGTACCTTTTGGACTACGTTTAAGGCCACTTCCCTTTAGAATCAGAGATATTATGAAACACATAAACGTTAAACCTAGAGCTATGATTGAAAACATAATTAATGAAGTGGTGAAATGTATGTGCCCTGTAGATATCATTATTATTTGGAGCAATAAAATTATGAAAAGTATTAAAGTGGCGGAATGTTTTTTTGTATATTGATATGATTCTTGTGTGAAATAGTTTTCGGCGATATTTTCAGTTAGTACTATGTCAGGAAATTTTTTGAAAAATAATTGAGCTCGAATTTTGTTTGTACGGCACCAAGAAACGATGTTTTTGAGGTTTAAACCACGTTCATTGGAATTAGGATTTGTGGGTGAATCAAAGCCGATAGGTGTGAGGAAATTGATGACGGATTGTTGAATTGAGGAAAGAGATATTTTTTTGGCTTGGTCATTAATTACTAAATAATATTCATAGTCTTTAAAGAAAAAGCCAACTTTTTGGTTTGATCGAACAATCTTGAAGTATCTATTTTGGATTAAAGAGAGAATAGTAGCTGTAAATGATTTGGAACCGATATATTTATTTGCGTGTATTAATTGTTCAACTTGGGCTGGATCAATGTTACTGGGAGGTTCCCAGAGAGTTCTTGAAAGGTTGATATTGGGCAGGGTGGAATCTTTGCCAAATTTGAGGAAATTGTTGATTTCTTTATATGTGATCCAAAGAACTAAAAATATTATAATGAAGTTAATAAAATATATGGTTATTAAGATACTTTGGGATTGTTTTTGTGATTTAATAGTTTGGTTAATGAATTGGGCTTCTTCGTTTTGTATTTTTTGCGCTGTGGCGGTGCCTGGAGCTCCGTTGGTAAATGTTTTGGCTGGGAAGAGAATTCTGCCTTCGAAGAACTGCCCTATTGGCAAGTGATTGAGTTGGAAGGTAACGAGTTGGGACTGGGGAATACTAACGATTCCCGAGGTGGGACCATGAGCCCATGCGGCGATCTCGTCGCCGTTGGTAGTGTTGGGGAGGGTGAGGCTGATGTTTATGTTGCTCTGGGGGATTTCCCAACGATCTCCGATCCACTGCCAGTAAAGTTCGCTAGCATCGGAGTGGAGGGTGATGGCATTGTTGACTGTGTATTTGAGGGTGAAGTTACGGTTAGTATCTGAGGCTCGATAAAACCATTTGATGTAATAATTGTTGGGGTTCTCGATAACGTAGAAAGAACTAGATGGGCGAGTTGAATCAAATTGTGCTGTGTTTCCTGTGAGTTGTTTATAGCAGGTGGATTGATCGCAGATTTGGAATTTGGATAAAACATAGGGTTGGGTACGGTTTGTGCCGGTTCGATCGATCTCGATGTAGGCAAAGGTGTAGTCTCCTTGGAAATTATAAGTACGGGTTTCTGATATATCCATTGAGCCATTAGGTTTAAGATCGGCTTGAATATCGACGTTGGTGATTGAATATGATTTGGCTTGAACTGGGTAAGGTTGATGAAAAAAGAAAACTAGAAGCAAACTGATTAATAGGAGAGCTTTTTTCATAAATTCATTGTCTACTAGGTGAAGGTTAAATTCAATGTAGGTTGAGATGAATGCAAAATGATAACTTTTCTGATAAATTTAAATTGTATGAGTGAAGTTGGTGAGCAGGGTGATTTTGGTTTAAATGGAGGAATCACAGAAATTGTAATTCCTGAAGTTACAAAGTTTCCTAAGGAACAAGCATTAAGTTTACCTCAGAATAATCAACAAGATGAAGTTAAAGAAAGTTGGTTAAGGCGGAAACTAGGTAAACTAGGTAATCTGGTACAAATTGGGTTAGTGATGGGAGGTATGTCAGCTCCGGTTATAAAATCACAAGATGTGAGTGCTGAATCAAATGAAAATGGTAGGAATAAGACTTTGGATTTAAATTATAATTTAGTACCTGATGACGGAATTAATCCTGATAATGGAAACGGACTGAAAAAAGTAGTTGTAGTAACTCGTCGTCGGCCAGTTGAAAGTAATTCTGAAGAAAGGAAGACCGCGGATAAAAGTGTAAGAGATAATATTGGGTTTTTACCTGTTGAAATAGAATATTTATCAAGTGATAGTGAAGTTCAATTTAGTAGTAAAGAAGAAAAACAAATTAAATCGAATCCAACATTGATAGCTCCGACTGAAATGGATTATAAACCCGGAGGAATATTATATAGTCCTAATGGAATGGCTGAGGATAGAGATATTAATGGTAACTGGGCAACTGGACAGGAAACAAAATCAGTTAAATTGGAAGTAATTAATTTTCCTGGGAAAAGATCGAGAGAAGCTTTTGATCAAGTTGTTGATCAATTTAATTTGGATGATGAAAATAATGGATTGTTTAAACCAAGAGAGGGGAGAACTTATTGTAATTATGCTTGGGAAAAATTAATGTCTGGATTTGGTATAAAGTTTGAAGGATTTTATCATGATGGAACTAATCTTGTATCAAATGAGATTTATGATCGGTTGAATAAAGATAAACAAGATTGGACGATGATTGCTGAAGAAAAAGCTCAACAAATGGCTAATGAGGGATATCCCATTACCTTGGCAGTTAAAAATGAAGAGGGACATGGACACGTAGCCTTGTTGGCTCCAAATGATAATTTAGAATTAGATGAAAATGGTATGCTAATTTTGCGTTTAGTTCAGGCAGGTGATAAAAATGGAACTGATGTAGTATTTGATAGACAACATTATTCAAAAGAAAATGGATATAGTGAGGTAGGTTTTTTTGTTAATCATAGTGATGTTGTAGATTATGTTAATCGTCAAATTGATGAGATGGTTAACCAAACTGATATGTCATATAAATTTGATCAAGGAGTGGTAGGTGGTAGTAATGATAATAGGAAATAGTAAAATATTGATATGAAGCGGTTGTTTGAAGCTATGAAATTGACATGGAAAATTGCATGGAGTGAAGGGCGATGGTTGGTGGTGTTGATGGTGATATTGGAAGTCCTGATTGGTTTATCGGCTTTTGTAACGAGTTTAGTAATTAAGGAAATAATTGATAGCGCTGGTGGTCAAGCGACTTGGTTGGGATTGTCAGTAGTAGGGGTGGTAATTGCTAGGTTGATATACGAAATATTAAAGAGTTTTTTAGATGGGTTGTCTAGTTATTTACGATTGCATATCAATACAAAAATGATTTTGGGGTTGCAACAAAAGTTTATAGATAAGATTGCTAAGTTGGATTTAGCAAAATTTGAAAATCCAGAAACTACGGGATTAATTAGTCGGGTATTTAATCGTTTGCAATTTCAAGTTGGCAATTATTTGAGGTATATGGTCTCGTTGGTGGCTGAATCTGTGGGGTTAATAATAGTAATAGGAGTATTTGTGACGGCTTCGCCTGTATGGGCATTGATTATTTTATTTAGTAATTTGATCCCAGTATGGGCCAGAGCTAAGAGAGGTAAGGGAGTTTTTGTAATTTATCGAGCAGATGATAATACCAGACGACAATATGGTTATGCATCAGATTTAATTCATGGAAAAAATTTGTTAGCTGAGGTGAAATTGTATCGAGCGTTTAGGTATTTTAAAGATAAACTAAGTCAAATTTACAATGAATTTAGTAATCGACAGTTAGCTGTTGAGCGGAAATATCAAGTTTGGGTGACTTTGAGTGAAGTTATGCCAACATTAGGAGTCTCTGGGTTTACATTATATATAGCTCAACAATTGAATTCTGGGGTGA
>CAZLQM010000015.1:0-24745 GCA_964561945.1 uncultured Gammaproteobacteria bacterium
TATTTGATTGGTGTCTACAGCGGAATGGATGGTAACGATGGTTTTGATTTGCATGAGCCGGAGAGCAATAAGTAAAAATGGAAATAAAATTACAGTAAGAACCCCACCAAACATATTTAGTTCTTGTTGGAGGTGAACTATGTTTGGTTTGTCTTTATAAAGTTGTTTGATGATTTGGTGCAAATAAAGGAAGGATTTGTCCCAAACTAAGAGAACTTTGCCACTGTGTTTTTCGTTGAGATTTGACTTGTTTTTATCTGCATAAACAATTAATTGAATATCTTTTATTTGGTTTAGACCTTGGGTTACGTAGCTTGAATAATGACCTTGGGGAGATAGTGATGAAATAAAAACAAGTTTCATGTTATTGGAGTTGGGAAGTGAGTAGTTAATTGGAGTCTATCATTTGAAAAGATATTACTGCAAAAGTATTTTAATTAATTTTATTAAATTAAAGTTACAATATTATTTATGCGATTGCTAAAAAGACTCTTTTACTCCTCTACTGCTAGGCAATCGGTGATTTTTTATGTGGGGAATTTTGTGATTAATTTGGGTAATTATGCGTTTCATTTTTTGTTATTAAAACTTATAAGTCCTTCTGAGTATGGGGAGTTTGCTTCGTATTTGTCTTTACTTTATCTGTTGACGATTCCGTCAAGTGCGATTTCGATTATGGTGACTAAACAAGTAGCCGATTATGTATCTCAAGGTCAAAATGACAAGTTGAATAGTTTGTTTGGTTATCTGGTGGGGAAGTCATGGATGTTTAGTTTGGTTTTATTTGGATTATTGTTATTAGGTAATCCGCTACTTGTGTTAATGTTTGACGTTGAGCGGGGAGCGATATATATATTGGCAATAAGTATTTTCCCTACGATTGTGTCATCGATTGTGAATGCGTATATTTTGGGACAACAGAGATTCAAAACTTATATAGTAGTGGGGATTGTAGGGATGATGGTCAAGTTAATAACTGCTTATTTGTTGATTATTCTGGGTTATCGAGTAATGGGTGCGGTGTTAAGTATTTTTGTGGCGATGATTGTAGCTATGATTGGAGCAATTGTGGTGATTAAATCTACGGTGTGGCCGGCGATAAGTAGCAAAACTAAGTTCAGATTGAGGTCATTGGCTTCGTATGCGTTTGTGTATTCCAGTGCGAGTTTGGCTTTGATTACGGTCGATGTATTATTGGTGCGGTATTTTTTTTCTCCGTTGGATTCGGGGCTTTATGCGTCGATTATGACGTTATCTAAGACAATATATTTTGGGACTTTGCCTTTGACTCTGTTGGTGATCCCGATTATTAGTCGCCGAGCAAACTTGGGATTATCGACGGGGAAGATATTTGGAGGGATTTGGTTGGTTGTAGCTGGAATTGGGGGAATGGGAATATTAATGTTTGGGATGTTTCCGACGTTGTTAATTAGGATTTTGGCTGGAGAAGCTTATTTGGCGGGTCAGAGTTTGTTGGTGCCTGCCGGCATTACTATGTTGTTGTTTTCATTGAATGTGATGGTGGTGAATTATTTTATGGCTTTGTCTTTGCATCGAATTATTTGGGGCTTGTTATTAGGAGCAATTTTGCAACCGATTGTGATTGGTTTTTTCCATGGATCAATTCTTGGAGTAGTTTATATTAATATGATGATTCAAGTGGGTTTGATCTTGGGAAATGGAAGTTGGGGATGGTGGTTAATGAAGCGAACGAAGGGTATTTAAGATTTGCATTGGTTGACAAAGCCATGTTTGGCACGAGCAAGGATAAAATAGGTAAAAGGTCGGACATCGTTGGTTAATTGGTCGATGGTGAGGTGAGTCAAATAGGAGATGGAAATAGTGGTAAGAATTGGTTGATGGAGAGAGATGCCAAGAATAAAAAATATGAGTCCATATTCCCAACTGTGGAAGAAGATGTAGAGTTTGTTGGATTTGACGAATTGTTCGCTAGAGATAAATTGTTTGATGGAAAATTTGCGCCAATTTTTGAGATAAATTAGATAGTCAATCATGTGGTCGCTATCGACCAAGAAGCCAGCAAAAATAGCTCCGACTAATCCCCAAATGCCTGATGTCGACCAGAAGAATAGCCCGATCAAGGTAGAAAGTAAAAGATGGACTATTTCTGTGGTGAGGAGTTTCATAACATCATTGTAAAGTAATTTGTTTGATTGCCAATATTGCAACTAATGCGTATATTAAAAGTCATGGGTCAAAGTGGAACACATAAGGTTTTGGAAATTAGACAGCTCACGGCGTTGACGTATGTGATTAGGTTGGAGCGTAAAGGGATGCAGTTTGTCCCTGGACAGCATTTTAATATCGGACTTGTTGATGGGGCGATTAATCGAGAGTATTCGTCGTATTCTGGAGAAAAAGAGACATATTTGGAATTTTTAATCCGAGAAGTCGAAGGAGGTTTGGTGTCTCCACAATTGAAGAGATTAAATGTAGGAGATGAAGTTTCGTTGGATGGGGCTTATGGTTTGTTTGTTTTGGACGAGAAAAAAATTAGTAAAAATAAATTTTTGTTTATTGGGTCAGGGACGGGAATTGCGCCGTTTCATTCGTTTGTGGTGACTTATCACAAGCTTGATTATCAGATTTTGCACGGGATTAGAGAGTCTGATGAAAAGTATGATTATCAAGATTATGATGCTAAGCGATATGTGGCTTGTGTTTCGCAAAAGCCTAGTAAGGGAGATTATGCGGGTCGAGTTACGAATTATTTACGAGATAATCCGATTAAGAATAACGGGAATTTAATCTGTTATATCTGTGGGAATTCTGAGATGATTAATGATGTGTATGATATTTTGCAGGATCAAGGTGTAAATAGCAGTGACATTATTACTGAGGTGTTTTTTTAAATAACAAATGAAAATAGCGATTTCTTATCCGCCAATTATTAATAAACGAGGGCAAACTGCGATGGTGAGTCAGAATCGGAATGTGCAGTTTTTTAAGATTCCTACGTTTTTATTACCAGTGATTCAAGGCCAAGCCGCGACTTGGTTGCGAGATATGGGACATGATGTGCGATGGGATGATGGCAATGCACAGCGCAAGAGTTATCAAAAGTGGTTTGATGAATTGGTAGATTGGAAACCAGACATGATTGTGTTTGAGAGTACGACTCCGGTTATGAAGTTTTATTGGCGAACAATCAATGAATTGAGGCAAAAACTTGATCAAACTATTATTGTAATGACGGGGTATCACTCAAGTCGAAGACCGATTGAAACACTTGAAAACAGTGATACAGATTTGGTAATTAAATCCAATCATATTGATTTTGCGCTGGCTAAAGTTGTGCCGTATATCGAGGAACATAAGAAAGATTGGCGGACCACGATTGACGTGGAGGGTTTGACAATAAATACTCGAAGCAAGAAAAAAGCAGATCGATTTCGTGATACAGGGTATTTCCGTCAGGTGCAACCTTTATCTAAGTCTCCTCTAGTCGATCGTGATCTGGTGGAATGGAAAAATTATGCTTATGAGAATGGGAACTTTATCCAAACACCTGGGACATATGCGACTTCGGTAATTCGTGATTGTATGTTTGGGAAGTGCACGTTTTGTCGATATAACGGGCCTGAGTTTACTTTTTCGAGTATGAGTGTGGAGAAATCATTGGATGAGTATCAAACTTTAATTGAGAAATACGGAGTTAAGGAAATTTTTGATGATTCTGGAGTTTGGTATCGAGGAGCACAAGCACAAGAATTTGCTCGAGGAATAATTGCTCGGGGGTTACATAAGAAAGATTGTTATTTTGGGATTAATACAAGGTTTGAGTATTTGGATGAGGAAACAATTAAGTTATTGGCTGAGGCGAATTTCAGGTTTGTATTGATCGGACTTGAGTCTGGGAGCGAAGAGACTTTGAAGAGATTAAACAAAGGATATCAAAAGAAATATATTGAGCAATGTCTAGTTTGGATGAAGAAATATGGATTGCATCCGCATATGACGGTGATGGTAGGATATTACTGGGAAACTGAGGAAATGCTTAAAGAAACGGTCGATTATGTGAAGTATTTGATGTTTTCGGGATTGGCTAGGACTTTGCAAGTGACCTTGTGTACACCTCTGGATTACACACCGTATCACGAGGAATGTATTAAGGAAGGAGTGCTGTTAACTGATGATTATGATGATTTTGATATGAGTAAGTTGATTGTCAAAACCCCAATTCCTCATGAGAAATATTATGAAGCGATCAGGCAGATGTACAAGATTGCTTTAAGTCCAAGGTTTATTTGGAGGCAGATTAGTTTTTTTAGATACGGGAGGAAGAGAGATTTCCAGTTTTTGTTTACTTATGGGTGGCGGGCATTGCGTCGGATACGGAATCATATGTATAACCTGACGGTGGCTAGTGAGAAACGTTAGCGAGTGAGTTTTTGTTTGAATAGAAAGCCTTCGAGGAAACGGATGCCGTACCATGATTGGGTGAGGAAAACGCTAGGAATGGAAATGAGGGCTTGGGTTAAACTCTGAGATTGGTTGAGGATCCAGAGGGCGTTAGTAAGGAGAGCAAGGACGTATATGGCAAGAGAAATTTGTCCAAGCGGATAAAGAATGGGAATCTGTAATGAAGAGAAAATTGAGCTAAAGATTAAATATGCTAGGCCAATAATCATGAAACTGGGGAGGAAGTAGCTGACGCGGAGAGATGTTTGAGGCAGGGTTTTGGCGAAGAAACCTCGATGAAGACCAAAGTTGCCGTTTTGGCGGAGATGAGGAAGCCAAAGTGGTCGTCTGTGATGGAAAACGATGACTTTGGGATCGTAAATGATTTTGCCATGATTGAGGTTGGTGAGGTCAAGACAGAGCTTGGTGTCTTCGCCTGGCCAGTAATGGCTGTCAAAACCTCCAACTGCAAGGAAGTCTTTTTTTCGGACACTTAGATTCATGGAGGGATAATCATCCACGATGCGTCTGGATTGAGGGATAAAACGATATGTATAGGGGCCTGCACCTAGAGGAGAGGCGCTAGCCCAGCCCGAGGCTGATTCTAGGAAGCTGACGTTAGGCGGAGTGATGCCCGGACCGCCTATGGCAATAATAGTTGGATCGGTAAAGGCGGTGACGATAGATCGGAGCCAGTTGGGATCAGGATAAGCATCATCGTCGAGGAACGTGAGCAATTGGCCTTGGGCCAGTTCAGCTCCGAGGTCGCGTTTGGTAGCAGGCGGAGTATTTTGGTTGAGGAATTTGGTTTTGAGCCAAGGATATTGGGGAAGTTTGACTGGGAGATCGTGAATTAGGATAGTTTCGAAATTAGTATAGGTTTGGGTGTCTATGGCTTGGAGGGATTGGATAAGGTATTGGGTATTAGGTTTGTAATCTACGATGATGATAGAGATTAGAGGGTTTTTCATTGGGAATAAGTTTAGTTTATGATATTTGGTTTGTCATGGGGAAGGATAGGAGAATGTTGAATGGAGTTAAATTTTTGCTATGTTGTGAATGATGATAAATATGTTTTTAATGTGAATTGGTTTATAGAGAAAATTCTATTTTTTATGATTTTTGAGTGCGAGTTGGGGATCTTTTTCCCAGTCTGATTGGTGGGCGTCATCATAATATCGAAGGAAGTAAATGCGATAGATGATAGCTAGATAATCAATGGCAAAGTTGATAACTGAGTGGTAATTGAGAGTACTCATGCCGTTGAATTGCAGTTCGATGGGAGATTCATAGATGTGTTGGTATCCGAGTCTATGGGCGACGGCTAAGATCTCGACGTCGAATGCCCAGCGTTTGACTAGTAAGCGAGGCAAGACATCGTCGAGGACCTCGCGGCGGAAAAGTTTGAGTCCGGTTTGGGTGTCGGAGACATTGAACCCAAAGATAAAGCGAGTGGCCCGTTGGACGATCCAACTGAGGATTCGACGTTGGAAGGGATAGTTGATTTTGCTGGCTTTGTGACGTTTGCTACCGATGATAATGTCGGCTTCGTACCATTTGAGATGTTCTAGGGCTAGTCCTAACCCGCGAGCATTGAGGTCACTGCCTGCGTCTATGAATGCAATTAGATTGCCTTTGGCTCGGGCCATGCCGTAGCGGATGGCGTATCCTTTGCCTTGGTTATCAGGGTAAGAGAAAACTTGAACACCAAACTTGGTGGCACGTTTGGCAAGTGTGATGGTTTGGTCTTTGTTAGTTTGACCGTCGACAACGCAGATTAATTCGTAAGGTATAGAGAGGGCTTGCAAGTATTGGTCAATCGCTTGGAGGTCGTGGACGATGGTGGGACAACGATATGCGGGGACAATGACAGACAAAAATGGCTTTTGAGTTGGGGGTTTGGAATCCACTCCTCTACTATAGCAAAAAGATTGACATGATGAAGATGCTTATTGCTTGACAAGAAGGTGTAAATATATTTAACTGTATTTACTGCCATGAAAAAAGTTGTTAAAAAAGTCTCACATAAAGCTGTTAGTGCTAAAGTTGCTAAGAAGAAAGAAGTAGATTTGTCACTGGGATTGGTGATGGGGGTGCTGTCGATTACTTTGAGTATGTTATCTTTGGTGCAACTTAATGATATGTTGAGTTTGACTGCGTTGGCATTGGGAGGTTTGGCGGTTTGGCTCTCAGTAAGGAACAAACACTATCACGTGATATTTAGCGGGATGGCGGGGATGCTGGTGGCTTTGGTTGGATTAAGTACTTATCTAAATGCAATTAATGGTTATTAAAAATAAAAATATTGAAGGGAGGTGAATTGACGATATGAAGAAATATTTAAGTTATAAGGGTTTTACATTAATCGAGTTACTTGTCGTCATCACCTTGATTGCTATTTTGGCTGTAGCTATTTTAGCTGCGATTAATCCTGTGGAGCAAAGAAACAAAGCACTTGATACTGGTGTTCAAAGTGCTGCAACTCAGACTGTGGCTGCGATGGAAAGGTTTTATACAACTTATGGTTGTTGGCCCGATGATTCAACGATTTCAGCAGCGGGTATTGTTACTTGTCCTGGTGGTGGAACACCAGCGTTGGCTGATATTGATAAGTTGGTAACCGTTGGTGAAATTAAAGACGCTAAAATTAAGGCGCAATTGACTGGTGCAGGGGGAATTGTAGTAGTTGATGGAAATAATATTGCACATGCGTGTTTTGTGCCAGTTTCAAAGGCAGTTAAGGGTAAGGCTGCTTTTGCTGCGACTGCAACTTCAGTTTCAGCTGGTACTGCAGTTTATTGTGTACCTGATGCTACCAATTAACAAATTAGCCTATTGTGGATTAGACGTAAGTCGAAATTCCTGATAGGCTTTTTTTGTGGATTACTTAATCATTACAATATTAGGATTGTTGGTAGGGAGTTTTTTGAATGTATATATTTATCGTTGGCCTCTCGACGAGCAATGGGTGTCGGGACGTTCGAGGTGTATGAGTTGCAAGCATGATTTGAGTTGGTATGATTTGGTGCCGGTGGTAAGTTTTTTGGGGCTTGGTGGGCGGTGTAGATATTGTAAAGTGCGATTAAGTTGGCAGTATCCTGTGGTTGAGATGGTAAATATGTTGGGATGGGTGGGAGTATGGCGGATGGCAGGTTGGGGTCGAGAAATTGTGGGATTGGGTGCCTTAGGGTATGAAGGTTGGGGTTTATTGATGAGTTTATGTGCGATGGTGGTGTGGTCTGTCTTGGTGGTGATGAGTGTGATTGATATGAAACATTTATTATTACCGGATGGGACTGATTGGATTCTGGTGGTGATTGGAGTAGTAGCAAGTGTAGTTGGATCTGTAGGACTGGTGGAGCGGGTGGTGTCAGGTGCGATTGCGTATGGAGTGTTTGGGATATTGCATTGGAGCACGCGTGGGCGGGGTTTGGGATGGGGAGATGTGAAGTTGGCGGGGGCGATGGGGATGGTGGTGGGTTGGGATATTGGATTGGTAGTGGGGTTAGGGTTTGTGTTGGGTTCTGGGATTGGGTTGGTGATGTTAGCAACCGGATTGGCGAAGTTGGGGAAGGCGGTGCCGTTTGGGCCGTTTTTGGTATTGGGGTTTTTGGCTACTCTACTCTGGGGTCATGAGATTATGGATTGGTATTGGGGTTTGATGGGGGTGTAGGTGTTTGGTGGGATTGGTTTTTGGGTTTTTGGATAAAAATAAAGAGTTTAGGGGTTTCCAGTAGAGCTGGATATTGATATGATCCTGAATCAAGTTCATGATGACGATCAGAGCTGGATTTTGATATGATCCTGAATCAAGTTCAGGATGACGAACAGAGTTGAATTTCGATATGATCCTGAATCAAGTTCAGGATGACGATGGAGGTACGGGATGGTGAGAAAAATAGGATAGGATTCTTCGATATGCTTTGAATGACGACGATAGGAGTTATTTGAATTTGATTGGGGTAAGTTATAATCATTTTATGAAAGGTAAAAAAAAGCAAAAGGATGAGATTGATTGGCATTGGCTTAAGTTTCGCAGAGATGAATTGTGGATGATTATATTAGCGATTGGGTTATTGGGCGGGATGTTTTATTACAATATTTATGTTGCTAAGAGCAAAGCTCGAGACTGGGAGCGTAAAGAGCAAGCGAAGAGTGCGTACAACACACTTGAGGCGGGGTATGTGACGGAGGTAGGTGGATTTCCTCCGAATAGTGATAATTATGAAATTAGGGGCTGTGGAGATGCGATATGTCCTTTGATTGAAAATACTGGGACGGTTTGTCCTTGGGGTTCAGATAAACCTATGGTGAAGTTGGCTTGTGGAGAAAATGACTTTATGTGGTTGATGACTTTGCCTGATAATCCTAATACTGAAGGACGAGATGCGATTAGATATAAGAAACTTGGAGAATTGGCTGTGATGGAGGTTTGTCTGGAGCGGAAAGATGATCCTGAAGCAAGTCCTCTGAGCATGAGTAAAATTGGTTGGACAAGTGAGGATTGTCCTTCGGAGATGATCTTAATTTGGCCTGAAAGTCAGAAGAAATGATTTGGGGGTTTGACAGAGGTTTGGATAGTTTCGTAGACTGATAGATAAGGTCTGCCATATGAATTTTTTTGCTGTTGATATCGGAAGTGTAAATATAAAAATTGCGAGATTGGCAAAAGGTGGCTCAAAGTATGAGCTAGAATCTTTGGCGATGGCTCCGTCGCCAATTAAGAGTCTTGCCAATGCTAATGATCAAGCTCTAGCCAATGCTGCGAAGGTGATTTTGCAATTGAAGCAAGACTCGAGAATTCCGACCAAGAGTGTGGTGGCCTCTATCCCTGAGTCAGATGTGTTTGCGCGGTTGATTAATTTGCCGAAGATGACTATGAATGAGTTGGAGACAGCGATTACTTGGGAGGCTGAGCAGTATATTCCGTTGCCGATTGTAGATGTAAATTATTCGTATACGGTGGTGGGTGAAAGGCCCGACGGAGGTTTGGATGTTTTAATTGTGGCCGCGCCAATTCGGTTGATAGAGAAATATGAAACTTTGTTTACAATGGCTGGATTGGAGTTGGTTGCTATTGAGACGGAGTTATTGGCGGCAGCTCGATGTGTGGCTGGAGCTAACAATACTCAAACAATATTGTTAGTAGATATTGGAGCAAGGTCTAGTGATTTGGCGATTGTGCAGATGGGTAAGGTAGTTTTTAGTCGATCGATATCGATGGCTGGGGCTGCAATGACGAGATCGTTGATGACAGGATTACAGTTAAATGAAGATCAGGCTGAATCGTTTAAACGGAGTTTTGGGTTGGATCAACGGCAGATGGAAGGTCAGGTTGCAATGGCTATTGGTCAGGTGGCACAAACGATAGCTGTGGAGATTTCTAAAACTATTACATATTATTCATCGAGAACACAGGCTCCGATTAATTCGGTTCAGTTGATAGGCGGAAGTGCTGTTTTGCCTGAATTGGCTGTGTATTTGGCTGGGTTGGTTAATTTGGAAGTGCAGATTGGTAATGTGTGGAATACAGTTGATGATCGTGGACGAGGGAGCCAGATTGATAATCCATCTCAGTATGCCGTGGCATTGGGATTGGCGATGAAGGAGGTTTAACAAAAATTAAAAAATTATGACGTCTGTTGCTAATAAAAATTTGGTTGGTAAGGAAATTAATTTACTTAAAGATACGCATCGCAAAGTTGAAAAAAAGCAACAGTTGGCTGTGATTTATCGAAGCATTGCGATTGTATTTGCGTTTGGCTTCGTATTATTGGGAAGCACTTGGGGTTGGACTCAGTATGAGATTCGTAAAGTTGAAGGTTTGCGGAGTGATTTGGACACGAAAAAGTATGAGTTGAGTCAATATAAACCTGTAATTGATACGGTAAATATGTACAAAAAAAGATTGTATCAAATTAAAAATGTAGGCTTGGGGCAAACTCCTGATGTACTGACTGTATATCGTGATTTAAGTGATTTGGAAAAAGAAAATGAAATGAAGTTGAAAGAATTTAAGATTAAGGGGATTAAGTTTAGTGCGACTTATGATGTGGGGAATTTGTTTACAATGAAGGAATTACTGGAGCAATTGGAAAGTAGTGATATGAAGAAGAAGTGGCGCAATGTAGTAGTTAATGAAGTGAGTCGAAGTGCGCCGAATTTGATTGTGATTGAAATAAGTGGTGATTTAATTAATAAAAGAGATTAAAGTATGATTACACAAAAAAAGAAAACGAACTCAATTTTAGCTAATCCAACCCTTGTGTTGATGGTGTTGTTGACAGTTTTGTTGTGGGTAGGTGGAGTTGTGTATATTTATCCAAAGGTTTTTGATGCTTTTGATGCGAGATCCCAATATACGGCACTCCAAGAGGAGTTGGCAGATGTTAGTACAAAAATAATTAATGTGAGTAAATATGATAAAGATGAGTATGCTAGGCGAATGAATGAAGAATTAATAAAAGCAATGCCTTACGAAACTGAGATTCCGCTGGTTATTGGAGCTGCTGTGGCAGTGTTACAAGATTTTGAGTTAGATGTGCTGGAGGCAAAATCTTCATCGGTTAATGTCGTGCCTGGAGATTTGAATAGTGTGTTAATTAAAATTGGATTTGATGGTTCGAGAGGAACATTAGATGCGTTTTTGGATAGGTTGAGTAAAGTAGCGCCAATTATGAAAAGTGAAGAAATGGATTATATCTATACTGGATTAGATAATGATGTAGATAAGATAAAGATAGATTTGGGATTTAGTACGTATGCTTTGGCCGAAGAAAAAATTGTTGCAGGAAGCAATGTAGATGAGATTATTGTGCCTGTATTAACGCCTGATGATGAGACTCTATATAACAAAGTTGTAGAACTTGAGAAGGTCACGCCTGTATTGGATTTGGAATTTTTGGGGGATGAGAACTGGGATCCGTTTCAGCCGGTGGTAAGGTAAGGTGTTTGAAAATGGTAAAGAAAGGCTGTCATCTAGAGGGACGAAAGACCGAAGGATATGTGGGTTTAATAGATTCCCGTGAGCTGAATTTCATACTATTTATATAGAACAAATGGTATTCAATCTTCACTTCGCTCTGAATAACTAAAAATATAATTTTAATTTGTCTTGGTGGTAGATTTGGGTTTTAGTCAGGGAATTCTTCCAGACGGAGAGTCACAGGAGTTTGGGCGACAATGCCCTTGAGTCGAACTAGTTGACGAATACTGGTAATGAGTTTGCCTTGTTTGCCAATGATATGTCCCATTTGGGATTTTGGAGCGTTGATGACGTATTCTGTACCTTGAGGAGTAGCTTCGGATTCGATAGTTACCTTTTCAAGATCATCAACTAGTGGAGTGAGAAGGTATTTGATAAAGTCTTCCATGGCTTGTTATTTGGTTTTTGATTTGGATGTTTTGGTGGGTTTGGCTTCTTCCTTATCGTCGACTTTTTTTGTTTCTTTGGTTTTAGGTTTGGTTATTGGCAAAATTTTGGCAACTCCTTCTGTCATTTGAGCACCTTTGGAAAGCCAGTCTTTAAGCTTAGCCTCGTCAATCTTGAGCACGTCTTTGGATCCTAGTGGATTGTAATAACCAAGAAGGTCAATGTAGGTGCCGTCGCGTTTGCTACGGGTTTCTTTGACGATAATTCTGTATGTATGGGCGTTTTTGCGTCCAGTTTGGGATAAGCGGATTTTAAGCATAGTTTTAGTAAACTTTTGCTAGTATATCTGATTTGGAGTCAATTAGCAAAAGGTAAGTCGAGAAAAATTATATTTTAAATGTATGATTAAGAGGTGGTTGGATTTAATTGAGATTCGATGTGCGCTAGGGCTATGCTTGCTGCTGCTTGTTGAGCTTGTTGTTTGCTTTTGCCAGAGCCTTCGCCAAGGAGCTTTTGATCAATATAGACGCCAAGAGTAAATCTTTTGGCATGATCGGGACCTTCTTCGGAATGGACTTTGTAAACTGGGGTTTGCCAGCCTTGGGCTTGAACTTGTTCTTGAAGTAAGCTTTTGGGATCTTTGAGGTTATTAAGTTCTATTTGGTTAAGTAGATGTCCAAGTGAGTCTTGGATAAGAGCTATTGCAGGTTGGATACCGCCACTAAGATAAATGGCCCCGATGAGAGCTTCGAATGCATTTTCGAGTAAAGATGGGTTTTGGCGACCGCCAGCTAATTCTTCACCACGGGCTAGCTGCAAGTATTGTCCGAGATTGAGTTCTTGGGCAACTTGGGATAGTGATTGAGTTTGAACTAATCGGGAACGCATGGCTGTAAGAACTCCTTCTGGTTCTTGAGGATATTTACGATAGATCATATCGCTAATAATGTATTCGAGAATGGCATCGCCGAGGAATTCGAGTCTTTCGTTGGAGACTGCGCTACTTGATTCGTTAAGAAATGAGCGATGAGTCATGGCTTGCTCGAACATTTGGGGAGTGAGTTGATATTTGGTGAGATGATCAGGAAGTTTCATTTTGGGTTTTGATAATTTTGAGGGCGGCTCCAAGGGCTCCATTTATAAATCTAGCTGAGTGTTCGGAACCAAATTCTTTGGCTAGTTCAATAGCTTCGTCGATGATGACTTTTTCGGGATTAGTATTGAGGCGTAGTTCGTAAATGGCAAGCCTGAGAATGGACAGATCGACTCTGTTGAGTTTGGGAAGAGGCCATTCGGGAGCTGAGGTTTGGATTATTTGGTCAATTTCGGGAAGGCTGGATAAAATTTCTTTAGAAAAACCATATTCACCGGAACTGGTAGTAAATGAATACTGGAACAAACCCTGCATAGTATGCACTCGGCGAACGTGGCGTGGATCACGAGCAGATTTCATATTGGATTTTGAATTTAGCGGTAGGTACCGCAGCTAGGACAAGCAATGTTTGGTAATCTCAATTCACCGCACTTTTTGCATTTGATTGTCTGGGGCATTTTGAGATGATTGGCCTGTTGGGAGCGACGCAGTCCAGTGCGACGTGATGAATGGCGACGTTTAGGTAATGGTGTCATGGTGGATTTTTATTTAATAAATTAGATGTTTAGTTCGGGGCGATATGCTGTATTTTACGCATTAGAGGCGAATTGTTCAAGAGCCCAAGTTCGTTATTGGCAAAAATGGTTGAAGCAAGTTGATGAGTGCGAAGGATTCTTGCTGTATCTGAGTAGGAAGCGAGCTTGAGATTAACAAATCCGTGTTGGGAAGTGCCGTACATTTGACCTGGGCCACGAAGTTTGAGATCGAGTTCTGCAAGTTCAAGTCCGTTGTTGGTTTGCTCAAGTGCCTTGAGACGTTGACTGTGAGTGTCGGGATCGGTGGTAAATAAGAAGCAGTAGGATTTTTGGCTGTTGCGGCCTACTCTACCCCGCAGTTGATGGAGTTGGGCTAATCCGAACCTTTCGGCACCTTCAATTATCATGATGGTGGCATTGGGTATATCGACTCCAACTTCGACTACAGGTGTGGTAACGAGAATATTGAGTTTTTGGTTTTGGAAGTCTTGAAGAACTTGATCTTTTTGAGCGCCACTTAGACTTCCATGAAGCAGTCCAAGGCGCAGGTCGGGGAAGATTTTTTGGAGTGATTCGAATTCTTGAGTAGCTGATTTGACGCTCTCTTGGGTTTCGGAGATTTCAATAAAAGGACAGACAATAAATGTTTGGGTGTGATGAGTGAGAGTTTGGGTACGAATCCAGTCGTAGGCTGAAGATCTTTTGGCATCAGGAACGAGTTTGGTTTCGACCGGTAAACGGCCTGGTGGTAGTTCGTCGATCACAGTAATATCAAGATCGCCATAGAGAGTGAGGGAGATAGTGCGAGGAATAGGCGTAGCGGTCATGCTAATGAGATGAGGTTTGAATGAATCGTTTTGACCTTTGGAAATAAGTTTGGTGCGTTGCTCTACCCCAAAGCGATGTTGTTCGTCGATAATGACAAGGGCTAGTTTGTCAAAATTTACAATGTCACTTAGGAGAGCGTGAGTGCCAATCAAGACATCGAAGGGATCATCTTGACCTGTTTTGACGTGTTTAGAGCGACCAGTTTGAAGTGCAACTGCGATGTTGTGCGGTGTAAGTAATTTTTGGAAAACCTCGTAGTGTTGGTTGGCTAGTATTTCTGTGGGTGCCATGATGGCAGTTTGATAGCCGGACTTTGAAGTCAGAAATGCAGCAGCCGCGGCAACAACTGTTTTGCCTGAACCGACGTCGCCTTGGATGAGACGATTAGCACTGTGGTTTTTGGCCAGATCTTGGGTAATAGTTTGAATAGCTTGATTTTGAGCTTGGGTGAGGGTGAAAGGAAGTGATTTGATAAATTGATTAAGTCCTTGGGTGTTTTGGATTGAGTATGATTGGGATTGAGTTTGCCATTGCTGTCGGTGCAGGAGTGATTCAAAGTGCATAGAGATAAGTTCATCGTCTCCAAGTCGAGTTTGAGCTGCTATGTAATTGTCTATTGATGTGGGAAAGTGAATAGCGTGAATGGCTTGATGATAAGTAAGTTGTTTGGGAATATGGGTTTTCTTAAGATTGTCGCGCCAATCAGGAAGTTGAGCTATATTATCAAGGATATATTTGATTTTGGCACGGAGCCAGTTAGATGAAAGACCTGCTGTTTCGGGGTAGATGGCGATGAGTTTGCCTGTGTGCAGAGTTGGTGAGGGGTTGTCTTGAGAAGATGGCGGAATGATTTTTTCAAACCTTGGTGAGATGAAACTAAGTTGAGGACCGAATTTGTCAACTTTGCCAGATAAACTCAGCCATGTACCTGCTCGTAAAGAGGTAAGGAGATAGGTTTGGTTGAACCAAATGACTTGAAGCGTGGATTGTCCATCAGTAACTTGAGCCTTTTGGATTTTTTTGCCGGTTTTGGTTATGATGTTGGTGATAGAAATGAGTTGAGCTTGGACGGTTATTTTTTCGCCTGGTTGGACTTGAGATAGAGGCGATTGTTGGCTCCAGTCTTCATATCTAGTGGGGTAATGATTGAGGAGATCGTAGATTGTATTTATATTTAAGTTTTGGAGGAGTTGGTGATATTTTTCGCCGATGCCTGGGATCGAATTGATGGGGTCAGTTAGTTGGAAAACCATGGGCTAATTATAGACTATTTGGTGCGTTTGCCTGAATTAGAGCCACGATTGCGAAATGGAGTTGTGTGGGTTTGGCGATAGAGGCGGTTGGCTATTTCTTGTGAATTTGCTTGGCCGAATGCTGGTCTTAAGTTGGGGGAAGGAAGAGTGGGCTCTAATCGAGAAGGGATTTGTGAATTTAAGAAATGGGCTAGGATGATAAATTGCACTTCGGAATTTTTATCTATCATTATTTGTGGGTAAAAGTTAGTAAGTCTGTTCCTGGGAAGATTACGTCACAGCGGGTATTGTGAGGGCGAAGGCGAAAGTCATTTGTGCGTGTACAGACGTAATTGTGTCGGTCAAACATTTGGTCAAGTTTGGTTTCGAAAGTTTTTTCAGGAGTGATGGATTGGGCGTATTTACAGTTGCCACAAATGGCTTGCTCGGAGAAAATAGAAGGCATAAATTAGTTAATAAAATAATGGCATGAGAGACAGGAGAATTAGACTTATGGATGATATTACCACAAGAATTTGGGCAATTTTACGTGATTTATTTGAGAACATGGTTTTATTTTAAATTTAATTTGATAAATTTGCTATCCTTGGTTTAGAGATAATTTGATATATTGGCGTTTGCCCAGCTGGACAATGTCTGCTTCATTTATTTGAAGCGGGGAATCGATTTGAGTAATTTGTTGATTGTTAATTCGGAAACCACCTTGTTCAATTAAACGACGACTTTGGCTATTTGAAGTGGTGAGCTGGAGATGTGATATTAGTTCCATTGGAGTCCAGTTTGGTTTGGACAAATGAGTAACGGGGATGTCTTGAGGAATTTGATTAGATTGAACAGTGTTTTGGAAGTATTGTTGGGCTTCATCGGCGAGATCGCTTGAATGTAGATCGCTGGTGATTCGGTGGGCAAGGTTTTTTTTGAATTCCATGGGGTTAGCTCCTTGGTTTAGTTGTTGTTGAATTTGGTTGATTTCTTCAATTGAGATATCTGTGGCGTGAGTAAAGTACTCGATTATAAGCTCATCTTTGATAGACATGATTTTGCCGTATATTTGGTCTGGTGAATCTTCGAGCCAAATTGCATTGCCCCATGATTTGCTCATTTTACGTCCGTCTGTGCCAGTAAGAAATTCCAGAGCCATGATGTAAGAGTCTTTGTGACGTAAGTCTTTTTGGAGAGTTCTGCCAGCTTGCATGTTGAAGGTTTGGTCTGTGCCACCAATTTGGAGATCGGTGTCTAAGTGGTAGGAGTCATAACCTTGCATGACGGAGTAAAGAATTTCGTGCAGGCCTACATGTTTGCCGTTTTGGAGGCGGGTTTTGATTAATTCACGGGAATAGAAATCTCCTGCTGAGAAATGCTGACAAAGCTGAACAATTTCGGTGAAATTAAGATTTGATAGCCATTGGCTGTTGTTAACAACGCGAACAAGTGAAAAGTCTAATATTTTGCTAGCTTGGGATTGGTAAGTGTCGAAGTTGCTTTGAATTTGTTCTTGGGTAAGAATGGGTCTTTCGGTGTCTTTGTCGGACGTGTCTCCAATAAGAGCAGTAAAATCGCCAATAAGGAAAGTAACATTGTGTCCTGCTTGAGCAAAGGCTTGGAGTTTGCGTAGGGTTACAGCGTGTCCAAGATGAATTCTGGTGGCAGTAGCGTCGATGCCAAGATAAATATTGAGGGGCGTGTGTTGAGCAAGGCGATTAGAGAGTGCTTGAGGATTGGGAATGATGTTGGCAACTGAGCGGGTGAGAATGTCTTCCATAGGGTTGATTGTAGCTAATTTGTTGGGAGATGTTAATGAGAGGATGTTACAATTATTTATCATATGGGAATTATTAAAGATTGGCGAAGGAGCAAATCATCAACAAGAAGACGAGTGCCTTTATCGAGGATTAAGGATGTGTCCTCTAACTCGGTAAATAAGTCAGGCTCAGTTTATGCAAGTTATACAGTAACTACTCCAAGGCGCCCAAAAACGTTTCGAGAGAAATGGTTGGCTAAGCTAAGGGGTCATGATTGGACGTGGTGGTTGTCGCGGATGGCAGTGTTGTTTTTTGCGATGATAATTTTGGGATTAGTGAGTGTGTTGGGGTTGTTTGCTTATTATTCTCGTGGGTTGCCTGATCCAAATTCGATTATTAGAAAGGATGGATTTGCAACTCGAATAATGGATCGGAATGGAGAGTTATTATATGAGGTTTATGCTGATGAGAAGCGAATTCCCGTTAAGATTGAGAATGTGCCTTCGAGTCTGAAACTAGCAACAATTGCAGTTGAAGATAAGGATTTTTATAATCATCCTGGGTTTGATATAAAGGGAATTTTGCGGGGGGGGATGAGATTATTTACGCGAGGTCGGGCGCAGGGTGGCTCAACTCTGACACAGCAGTTAGTAAAAAACTCATTGTTAACATCTGAGAGATCGCTTTCGCGTAAAATTAGAGAGTTTGTGTTGTCAGTTGAGATTGAGAGGAGGTTTAGCAAGGATCAGATATTGCAGATGTATTTGAATGAGGCTCCTTACGGAGGAACAGCTTGGGGGATTGGTGCGGCAGCCGAGACTTATTATGGCAAAAATGTATCAGAATTGACTCTTATAGAAAGTGCAATTTTGGCAGGGTTACCCCAGAGTCCAACGGCTTATTCGCCATTTGGGTCTAATCCTGATGCGTTTATGAAAAGAACTGAAGTGGTATTGCGGAGAATGAATGAAGACGGGTATTTGAGTGATGATGAATATAAGGCGTCTTTGGAGATGTTGCCTGAAGTGAAGTTTAAATCAGATACATCAGGACTTAAAGCGGGACATTTCGTAATGTATGTTAAGGATGTTTTGGAAGAAAGGTATGGGTCTGATATGGTTGAAAGTGGTGGTTTGAGAGTGACAACTACGTTGGATTTGGAGTTACAGAATAAGGCACAAGAGATAGTTAGTGATGAAATTAAGAAAGTAATTCCGTCAAATATTACTAATGGAGCTTCCGTGGTGATGAACCCTAAGACGGGAGAAATATTGGCAATGATCGGTTCGCGTGGTTATGATGATCCTGATTATGATGGTAAGGTTAATGTTACGTTGAGGCCTCGGCAACCTGGATCAAGTATTAAGCCGTTGACATATTTAACTGCCCTACGCAAAGGTTATACACCTGCGACGTTATTGATGGATGTTCCAACGGAGTTCCCTGGAGGTGTGGGAAATCCTCCTTATATTCCTAGTAATTATGATGGAAAATTCCGAGGTCCAGTGTTGTTGCGCGAGGCTCTGGGGAACTCGCTTAATATTCCTGCTGTTAAGATGTTAGCTTTAGTGGGAATTAAAGATATGATGACGTTGGGTTATGACTTGGGATTTGACACCCTTGAACCAACTAAAGAGAACATGAGTAAGTTTGGGTTGTCTTTGACTTTGGGTGGTGGAGAGGTGACTTTACTTAATATGGTAAGTTCATATTCGGCTATTGCTAATGGAGGTCATAAAGTTGAGCCGATATCTGTGTTAAAAGTTGAAGACAAGAACGGGAAGCTATTGGAAGAATTCCAGCCTCAAGAGGGAGAAGAGGTAGTAAGTGAACAAGAGGCGTGGTTATTGACTAACATTTTGGCGGATAATAACGCTCGAGCGGCTACTTTTGGAGTGCGGAATTCATTGGTTATTCCTAATAGGACGGTAGCTGCCAAGACAGGAACAACTAATAGTAAGCGAGACAATTGGACTGTAGGTTGGTCGCCTTCGTATGTGGTGGGAGTTTGGGTAGGTAACAATAATAATAGTGAAATGTCTAAGCTGGTTTCCGGTGTAACTGGAGCTGCGCCTATTTGGAGGCAAATAATGATAACGGCTTTGGATGGAACTACTAATGAAGAATTTCCTCGTCCCGATGGAATTGTGGAAATGGATATTGATGCAGTATCTGGTTATCCTGCACATAATAATTTCCCTTCAAAAAAAGAGTATTTTATAAAAGGTACAGAGCCTAGTGGGGATGATCCGATTCATGCGATGATCAAAGTTTGTAAAGGAGATCCGTCGAAGTTGGCTAGTGCGGTTTTGATTGCAAATAATGATTATGAAGAGAAGGAGTTTTTTGTGTTTAAAGAAAAAGATCCTTTGATGGTAGATGGTGTAAATAAATGGCAGGAAGGAATTGATGCTTGGTTAGCTAATCCTGAAAGACAAAGTGATGGAAGATATCAATTCCCGACCGAATATTGTAACGTAGGGGGAGATTTGGGTGTAAGGATTACGGAGCCTGGAAATGAGTCACGAATTGATTCCAATGAAGTAACGATTAAGGCAACGGCAGTTAGTATTAAGGGAATCAAGAAAGTAGAACTTGAAGTTGATGGAAAGCTAGTCAATTCATTTAGTGGCACGCCATATGAAGATATTATTACGTTAAGCAATGGGCCTCATAGGATTAAAGTTCGTGCGATTGATGAGGATGGGAGTGAGACAAGTGCTGAGGTTAAGATTGGGGTTAATTCAGATTGGAATCCATCCCCTACTCCTTCGCCTTCTCCGACTGCAGGCCCACCAACCCCGAGTGTGACAATTAAGTTGTCGCCGACGATTGGTTTGTTGAGTCCGACGCCTTAGGTGGGAGATGCGGGTTGGCTTTTGAGGTGAATTGGGCGAGATGGTGAGAAGCGATTCTTTGCAATACTCTGGATGATGTTTAAAGCTCGGAAGAAATTGATTATGTATTGTGATTTGTATCGATTTGAGTTGAGGCAGGATACAGGATGGGCAGGTATTAATTGAGAATGGGAAAAAGGTTTGGGATTATGGAGTGATTAACTCTCCTGAGTCTTGGAGACGTTGGATTTCTTGTTGCAAGGCAGATCCGAATCTAACATAGCTAGTAATAAAAAACATAGAGAAAATAAAGAGAGTTATTGTGATAGCCACGAAGATATAGTTAAAACGTTTGACTTGGTTAAGGGCAAAAAGAGCTGTGATATTAACAGTGCTAAGAATAATTACGGTTGCAAGTAGTGGTAGTTCGCTATATATGTAAAGACTGATTGATGTATAGGGAATGGTGAAATATGCCCGGGGGCAGAGCAAATCTGATTCTAGACATCCTGAGTAAGTGAAACTGATGATACAAGCCCAGATGAGCAGTCCAGTATGAATGAGACTGATGATAATTTTGTGAGAGTTGTTTTTGGAACTGAAGAAGAAGCGAATTTGAGATAATAGATTTAGAAAGAATTGTTTGGTTTTTGTGAGTAGATTCATGTTAGTATTTGAAAGTATGAATTCATCATATCAAGTATTGGAAGAGATTGATTGTATTGAAGTGGGGGGCAAGATTAGATTGGTCAAACACGTGAGCGGAGCTAGGATTTTGTCAGTAGAAAATAATGATACGAATAAAGTATTTGCAGCTTCGTTTAAGACACCTGTGAGCGATTCGACGGGGGTGGCCCATATTTTGGAACACATGGTGCTTAATGGATCCAAGAAGTACCCGACGAAGGAACCGTTTGTAGATTTGATTAAGACTTCATTGAAGACTTTTTTGAATGCGTTTACGTTTCCTGATAAGACAGTTTATCCTGTGGCAAGTGAGAATGAAAAGGATTTTTATAATCTGGTAGGAGTATATTTGGATGCTGTTTTTGATCCTTTGTTATTGAAGCAAGTTTTTATGCAAGAAGGTTGGCGATATGAATATGATGAACAAGCAGGTTGGCATTATGCGGGAGTGGTGTTTAATGAAATGAAAGGATCTTTGGCTAGTGCTGATCGAGTATTTGGAAGATTAATTGAGGAGGGATTGTTTGCAGGTACTAACTATGAGTATGAGTCAGGTGGTGATCCTGAGGAGATTATTAATTTAACGCATGAGGGGTTGGTTGATTTTCACAAACGACATTATAATGCTGCGAACGGTTGGTTTATGTTTTGGGGCGATGATCCTTGGGATAAACGAATGCAGATTCTGGAGCCGTATTTATCAAAAGAATCTCAATATAAAGATAATAAGATTGAAATCAAAGTTGGAGAGGGGTTTAGGGAACCTAAAATACACAGAGGTAAATATGCAGTGGCAAATGAAGCAAAAATAAGTAAGCGGAATTTGGTGGGTGTTTATTGGAGAGGAGATGAGATCGTGAATTATGAACAAATTTTAAGAGCGCTGGTGGTGAATCATTTGTTGTTGGGTAATTCTGGATCAGTATTACGTAAGACATTGATGGAGAGTGGATTGGGGAGTGGATTGGTGGCAGAAGGCGTAGATACTGAACATAAAGAGTTGGTTTATGGAGTGGGTCTGCGAGATGTGGCAAAAGAAGACTTTGGCAAGTTTGAAGATTTGGTGATGGGAGCATTGGTTAAATTCGTGGATGGGGAGATTAAGACTGAGTGGTTGGAAGCTGCAATAAATAGCATTGAGTTTAGTTTGAAAGAAGAAGAGACAGGTTCGATGCCTCGAGGATTGGAGATATTTTTGCGAAGCATGAATCTGTGGTTACATGATCAATCGCCGTTGGATGTGTTTGCTTATCAGAAAAGTTGGAACAAAGTTAAGCAAGAATTTAGCGATGGGCAGTCAGTTAAGGATTGGATAAGGAAAAATTTAATTAATAATTCTTCAAGAGTTAGAATTGAGTTGTTGGCGGATGTAGAGCTGGCTGGTGAGATAGCGAATAAAGAATTGGGACGCATTAACGATGAAGTCGGTGCTTGGTCTGAGGATGAGAAGCAATTGAAATTATTAGAACAAGCTAAATTGATCGAATGGCAATCAACGCCTGATAGTGTTGAGCAATTGGCAACCTTGCCCAGGTTATCGTTAGCTGATGTGAGGCGTGAAGTAAAAGTGATTCCAAGTAAAATCAAGAAATACGATGATTATGTTCAGATAAGACATGAGCTGGAGACGAAAGGAATCGGATATGTGAATTTGGCTTTCGATGTGTTGAATTTGGATATGGAATTGATGCCGTGGTTGTCTGTGTGGGTGGATTTGTTGGATGAGTTGGGGACGAAGAGTGAGGATTATGGAGATTTTAATAATCGTATTGATCGGTACACTGGTGGAGTGAATGCAAGATTGATAAGTAGTGCAAACTATGATGGTGAAGTAAAGGCATATTTAATTGTTAGTGGTAAGGCTTTGGATCGAAATAAACAGGAATTGATGGATATTTTGAGTGATATGTTATTTAATTTGGATTGGAGTAATAGAGAGAGAGTTCGGCAAGTTGTGGCTGAGTCGATAGGTTCGATTGAGTCGGAGCTATTGGATGCAGGACATATTGTGGTTAGAGGCAGATTGGCTGCAAAAATGACCCAAGAAGGCCGATTGGCTGAGGAATGGCGAGGTGTGAACCAGTTGAAATTTTTGCGAGAATTGTTAGAACGAATTGAGAATGATTGGGGAAGCGTGTATCAACAATTACAATCTTTGGGAGGCAAAGTGATTGGACGAAAAGGCATGATTGTGGATTATTCTTATGATGATAAAGGTCATGATTGGATTAGTGCGGTGGATGGTTGGGTAGTAAAACTTCCCACCGTAAAGGCTGGTAAACTGGCAGAAGTTGAGAAGCTCTCCTCTACTTTGGATGTTCTAAGCGTGCAAACGAGTGTGAATTATGTGGGAATTGCTGGATATTTGCCAGAGATTATAAGAAAAGGAGCTTTTGGGGCAGTAGTGAGTTATGTGGGGATGAGTTATCTGTGGGAAAACGTGCGGATGAAAGGTGGAGCTTACGGGGCGATGTTATTTTATGAACCACTACGTGGGATTGTGTATGGTAGTTCATATCGAGATCCGCAGTTGTTGACGACGTGGAAAGTTTATGAGGGAATGGGGGAATATTTAGCAGGTGTGAGTTTGAGTAGTAAAGAAATTGAACAGATTGCAATTGGAGTTTTGGCAGAAATACCACAGAGTGTGGGGAATTGGGGATACACGTTTTTGACTCGTTATATTTCTGGTTGGACCGATGCGAGACGCCAAGTGTGGAGAGATGAAATCATGAGTTTGTCGCAGGAAGACTTTAAGTTGGCGGGGGTGTCATTTGAGAATTGGATAGGCGTTGTGAAGTGCGTATTATGCAGTGATAAAAGTGTTAAGATTGTAAAGTCGGTAAATGAAAATGTGGATGTTATCGAGTTGGTTTAGAGGGTTGTTTGATATTGGTTTGGAGATGAGAGATATTCTTTTGGAGATCTTGGAGATTACGGTTTAGGTCAGAGATTTTTTCTTCGACTTGTTTGATGGTGGTGTGAGTTTTTTGGACGTATATGAGACGTTTGTTTTGGACAGTATCCTCTTCGCTGATTTCATCAACGTCTTCTTGGATCTCGTCAATATCGCTTTGGATTTCATCGACGTCTTCTTGGATTTCATCTATATCTAGTTCGAGATTAGAAACGCTGGCGTTGATTTTTTTTAGATTTGATTCTAGGCCTTCGACATCTTCTTCGACGTCTTCGAGGCTTTCGGTATTACGGTTGACGGTCATTTGGATAAAAAGAGCAAGATAGATAGCTTCGAGAGAGACTGCAGTTGTGAGGATAAGCATTATTTGGTCGAAGTTATAGCCAAGGAAATATAATCCAAATATACCAGCAAAGGCAAAAGTATGGACAATAATGGAGGCAGGGGTGCCCATCCATTCGGTGATGCGGACGGTGAAGCGTTCAAGGCGTGTTAGGTGTGCGTGGTTAGTTACCATAAAAAATATTAAATTAAAACTTATAACAAAGAAAAACTCTAGGTCAAAGAAGAGGTTGTGGCTTAGGGTTGTAGGGCTAGGATGTATTTTAACCGCTTGAATAGGTGATGACAAGTCAGAAAAAAAGGCAGCCCTCATGGACTGCCTTTTAAGGATTAATCAACTTGGACCATAATCCATTCGGTAATTAGCCCTAGTACTACTGAAATGAGTAATAGAGGGAGGATTGCACTTACTTTAAAGGTATTCGATTATAATTATTTGCTATCTTTTGGGCTTAAGTGATAAAATCAGGCAAGTTCTTGTGAAAGGATAGTTGGTGATTTGGCATAAGTCAAAAATACTAGATTATTTATAATTGCAAGCAACACGAGGATGAGCCGCTAGCTCAATGGTAGAGCACCAGCCTTTTAAGCTGTGGGTTCCGGGTCCGAATCCCGGGCGGCTCACAATCAACTGTTCCACGGGTCCGACCAATGGCCGGTAGCTCACAATCAACTGTTCCACGGGTCCGACCAATGGCCGGTAGCTCACAATCAAC
>CAZLQM010000016.1:0-23261 GCA_964561945.1 uncultured Gammaproteobacteria bacterium
GGAGAGGTCGCATAGTGGCCTAGTGCGAAGGACTTGAAATCCTTTGTACCCTCACGGGTACCGGGGGTTCGAATCCCCCCCTCTCCGCTCAAACAATAATACGTGTTTATACGTTTTGTTTTAAAAAAATAATTTAAAATTTCCCCAAGTAAATCAAGAAAATGCACCCTAATCAGTTATCCAACTGGCACAAATTCTACCAAGTCACTCACAAAGCCAAACACTGGCATATTTTCCATTTCATCGTCAAACGCGTACAATAAAAACAAGCTATTACATGAAATTCAAATTCTTTTACATTCTCTTCCTATCCTCAATCCTTCTTTCTGCCTGCTCGAATACCTCAAACAACCCCACCGAAAATAGTGATTCCATCATAGACATCAGAGGCAACTATGTAGGCAGCCTAGTCCAAGGCAACTATATCTGGGGAGGCGCTATGAATCTCGCTTGGAATGATCTATCCCAAAACATCCTTCACGAAAAACTCCGACTTCAAACTACAAACCCCCAAATCCAAGAAATAGTCAACAAATTTAATCAAGCCCCGCTCTCCAAAGACGATCTTGATGCCGGAAGCTACTATATAAAATCAGGTTACGGTCAAGAAACCGTCAGTCTTATCAACCAAGAATCCAAAGCCAAATTTCCATCCAAAAGTTTTACCGACTTAAAATTGAACCTTCAACCTAAAGACATCATTGCTTACGCATATTTCCTCAAAGAAGTAGAATACACCAACCAATTCTCCACCAACGACATTCCATTCCAAGATACCCAAGTCGAAGGATTTTATGCAAAAAACGATCTCCAAAAACGTACCATCAAGGTCATCGATTACCAAAATGACGATCATTTCATCATCGCCTTCCAACTTAAAGATAACCAAGATCAACTATTCCTAGCCAAGGGGTACAACATGGACACTCCTCAAGATATCGTTACCGAAATTAATAAATATCCTTCAACTCAATACAACTCTATGAGCAATAGAGACATATTCCAAGCCCCCAATATCGACCTTAACTACCGTAGAGATTACCAAGAATTAATTGGTCAATCACTCGCCAACGCCAAATTCACAGACTACCAAATCAATCAAATGTATGAAAATATAAAATTTAGCATGGACAACAAAGGTGCCCGAGTCGAAAACGAAGCTATTGTCGCTGTAGAGATTGGAGCTATTCTTGACCCTCCTAAGCCCAAAAAATTCATCCTTAACAAACCTTACTGGATTATTATGAAAAGAACTTCTAGCTCCAACCCTTATTTCATCTTAGGCATTAACAACACGAACCTTATGACTCGAAAATAAATAAATACTATTATCAAATATTACTATTCATGAAACTCCTCACTCTCCTCTTCATCAACACCTTTGCTATCTTCGCAGCTTCTTATGTCATTCCCGGCTTCACCATCACCAATCTCCAAACTGCCATCATTTCAGCCATCGTCATCGGCACTATCAATCTCTTAATCCGACCTCTCATGCTTATCATCACTCTCCCCATCAATATCTTAACCTTAGGATTGTTTACTTTCGTTATCAACGGACTCATGCTCTACTTCGCCTCATCCTTCGTCTCAGGATTCCACATTGACTCACTATTCTCAGCCATTTTAGCTAGCATCTTCATCACTATTCTCAAGTCTTTTATCAAAGAATCCCCCTCCCGCTAATCCCTACTCTCCAGCCACGAACCTCAAATCATTCATCTCTACTCCCAACGCCTCAGGATTCGTCATAGTTAACTCTCCGACGGCAGTATTATCAAACACAACCGTCATAGGCTCTGACCTCTCACCGTCCTTCATATCAAACATCGCTGTTATCGCTCCTTCTCCGGTCCAGTCCCAACTTCCTCGATACTCCACATTATTAACCTTCAAGATTGCCACACCCATCATCGCCTCAATAAACAATTCATTTCCCCCACTTGATTTATAAACCCCTGAAGTAGAATCAGCCTTTACATTCCGAATCGGAGTCTCAACTTCTGACTCCTCCATTACCCCAGGCTCATTGCTTTCTATCTCAGGCATCTTTTCACTTCTATCTCGAACTGCATACAAATAACCCCCCAGCATCCCAAATACAAACATAATCACCACCCCAATTACACCATACGACTTTTTCATAATCTACCAAAATCATAACATTAGTCCCACCAGAATAACAACATTTTGATTCAAGACCAAATCAATTGCTAAAATATTTTCATCTGATAATTATCGATCAAATTTTCAACCTCATATTTTCATCTCAATGCTTATCCTGCCACCAATATGGCACATATCTCTGCTCTACTTGTCTAAACAAAATTGATTTCCACCCTATCCAAAAATGTGCCAACTGTAACAAACCATCTATCAACGGCCAAACTCACGCCCGTTGCATTAGTCCCCTTGGCATCGACGGTGTCTTTGCCCTAACTCACAAGAATCAACTCATGTCTACCATCATCAAACAACTCAAATATCGCAGATCCTCTCACATCATCCAATCACTCATACCCTTGATCAACTACACCCCAGACTTCCTCCACAATTTCGACTATTTAATCCCCATCCCCCTTCATCCTAAAAGACAAAAAGATCGTGGTTTCAATCAATCCGAATTACTGGCTAATCTTATCCACCAACACCTCCACACAACCCTCGCGCCACCAATCCTTATCCGTACTCACTCTACAACTCCTCAGGCTGACATTCACGACCGCAATACTCGTCTTACCAATCTTAAGCACGTTTTCTCTCTCAATCCAAACATTGATAAAAATATACTCAAAAACAAAAGCATTCTCCTCATTGATGACGTATCTACCACAGGCGCCACTCTCATCCAAGCCACCCAAATCCTCAAACGCGCACACGCTCACATCGTCTGGGGCTTAGTTCTTGCTCGATGATGTATAATCAGCCCCAATTAATTTACTTACTATGCCAACATTCAATCCTGATCGTCGTCGATTCATGCAAGCTACCCTAATTGCTGCCGGATTAATAGTCAACACAGACAATCATCCCCGAGTCAAAATCGAACCCCGCGACAACCAAAAATACTATGCTCTCTACCAAAATCTAGCCAATCTTCAACGACCTCCCCTACAACCAGATGACTCACCATTTAATAGATCGCTCCATCTCAATCTAGCCTTAAGCACCCAGCCATTTATAACCTCACTGTCAAGTGAATCAGATCCCACAGACACTTTCCGCACATGCCACGTTAAGACTCCAAGCATCGAAAACATTCCCACTCGCGAGATCGAAATCACCGCCTTTGCAGATCCTCATGTTCCTCTTTCTAACCGCATCCAAATCATCAGCACTCTTCATCCTTCCCAAACCCTTATCTCCATAATTGATAATAACCCCGCTAGCGAACCTCTAAGTCAAGTTATGTCTCCTGATTACACGTTCCGAGGAGCCACTCTTGGTGAAGTCCAAAGCCTTACCTTCGATCTTGGCAGAGCCTCTTTTTCATCCCAACTACCTAACACCACCCCCATCACCATCCCCCAACAAATCGGCTAACCAAAATTTTCTATTTTTTAAATACGCACAACTCATTTGTGGAGACGCCGGGAGTCGAACCCGGATCTAACATGGCCTTATAAAATCTATCTACAAGCGTATGCAACAAGTTTTGATTTAATAAATAAGATTACCCTTGTCACCCTGATTCTTATTTACGATATCTGTAATTTTTTCTAGGTAATCTGATCACGTATGATCACCCGTGGATTCCCCGAGTTGACTATTTTTATACCTAAATCAAATCATGCCTTTTACAGCAATCGTCAACTGACTCAATTTAAGCAGAGATTATGCGAAAGTCGCATAGTTCAAGGAAGGAGCCCCCAAAGTTTGGGCGATCCATGCTTGCGCATTTTCCTTGATCTCACCAAGAGAATTCTTGGCATTTATAGGGTTTGATCCTGTTTTACGACTATTAATCAAAGTCGGCTTGCAGATTTTAAAGAGCGCATATTATCTACTACCTTTCATCCCCAATCACTTCCACATTATACACTTATGTTTCAACTTTTGATCAAAAATCTCCAATTAACCGCATATTTACCTCATTTTCTCCGCGTAACTTAAACCAAAAAAAGTCCGCGCGGTTTCCGCCGCGCGGACACACAAACTATCCTCGCCTCAAAATTCGCTTACGAGTATCATGACCAAAGTCTTTCTGGTCACTCTTCCCATAAGCTTTTTTTTCAAAATCTTTAGCAACCGCCCGCCTCTCATGTCTAGCAGTTGCCTCAATCTCAGACCTCCTCGGACAACTCCCACTACAAAGTCTCACTTGATGATTCGAAAACTCCACATAGTGATTACCTTCACAAACAAGCGCCCGTCGCCCACAAATACACACGAATTCCGCGCCGAGAGTAACCATCAGAGTTTCCTTTCTCCATTAAACGTTTAACCAACAATGTCAAAGTTCCCAAAAACCACAAACCATAATATACCACACTATTTCCTCACCCTTATCGTCTTATCTTTGCCTCGCAACTCTCGTTCCATATCCCGCTCCACATCACGCTTCTTTATCTTTTCTCTCTTCTCATATTCACGTTTTCCCTTCCCCAAACCCAACCTTACCTTCACCAATCCCTTCTTACTCCAAATACTTAACGGTACGATCGCCATCCCTTTAGAACTACTACGCAAATCCCAATCTTTAAGTTGCTTGGCAGTTAACAATAACTTACGATTACGCCGTTCATCGATCTTCTGCTCAACCCCATGCGCATACTTAATTACCAACATATTAATTAGCCAAGCTTCACCTTTACGAATCTTCACAAATGACCCGACCAACGAAACTCTACCGTCCCGAATAGACTTAGCCTCGGATCCAAACAATACTACTCCTGCATCCAGAGTATCAACTATTTCATAATCTCGCTTTGCAGATCGATTTACAACTTCCATATCAACCTATTGTATCGCAACTACAGCCTCACCTGATATATTGTTTCTGGCGTCAGCCACCACATTACTTTCTTCTCTTCATCCGCGGCCAATTTAATTACTTGCCCCAAAATATCTGACTTATACTGTCCCACCACCGCTTTTGTTTGTTTATCAACTACTACTACACGTCCCAAATTACTATCAAACACATACAAATTCTTACTCTTTTCATCTGTAAAAATATCTTTTATCTCCAAAATCGGTTCGTTCAAACCTTCAATCCTCCAACTATCTTTTCTCCCTGATTGATACTTCACAATTCCACCTCCTCCACCTGTCCAAATACTGCCATCAATACTTATAGCACTTGGCACCACCCATGTCTCCAAAGCACTTTCTGATAACCAAGCAGTATTAGTCACGCCTTCTCCCTCAACTTCTAATCTCCAGATCCCTTTTTCACTTACTCCATATCCATTCTCTCCAAATACTTTCAGACCGGCCAAAGATCCCCACTCGTTGCTATTCCAATCTAGTTCTTTTTTGATCCCTTTACTATCTTTAACTACGACTTTTGTCCCTCCCAACCAAATATCTTTATTCTCACTCACCGCTACGTATCCCACTCCCGCCATATCTTCAGCTCCCAACACTACCTCAGGCGCCTTCGAGTTCACATCAACAGTAATCAACCGCAACCCCGCGCCATCCACCACCCATAGCTTTTCTCCGTCATAATACCAATTACTTGCGCTAATTCCATCTCTAATCAAAGCCAATGTCTGCCAAACCACTGGCTCAGTTTTGTACTCCCCCGTAGCATGGCCCAAACTCGATTCAATTTGTCTACCCAAACTCGAAACTATCTCTTCAGCGCCCTTCTGTGCTTCCAGCTTAGCCAGTAACATGCGAGCTTCATCAAACACAGCCTTCGAACGTGTTGGATTAATCTCACCCAAACCTACTCCTTCATCGATCTTACTTCGAATTTGACTTACAATCGCATCCAAATCTGCCTGCCTCAGACTCGCTCTTGACTCAAACGCTCCTTTCGCCCCTACCCCTATCAGCCCCAATACCAACACTCCCGCCAAACCCCTAATCACCAACTTACCTATCTTACTTTCCATCTCACCTCGCCTCTCATCATGCCAAACCAGTACCTCATCTCTACGAGGCAAGAGTGATGCTAATTTCTTCAACACTCGCCATCCCCAACCCAATGTCTTTTCTCTTTCTATTTCAACCTCCTCATCACTTTCACCCTCAATTTCCTCAACAGATTTACCAACACTTAACACTTCCTCCTTTGCCTCACCCAATCTTCTAATCATTACTCCTGCAATTGCATCGCTTACAGCCCTAGATTCTACAATCGCCAAAAACTGTTCCTGCGTTGATAACAAATGCAAATCTGCCACATCTCCCCACAGTCCCAAATAATCATCGCCGCTCCTCGCCCACCCAGAAACCACATCTGTACTCACTTTTGTTATCTCATGACCCAGTTTCGCATGCACTCCATCTCGAACCACCCACACACTAGCACCCTTAGATCCACACCACACCACATCACCATCCAAACACCACACCACCACAGGAGCCACCAAAGCTCCCATTAACTCCTTTATCCAAATTTTAATATCCGACTCATCTACTACCACAGCCAAGGCCTCAATTAATTCATCATATCCAAAAGACCCTGCTATCACCCATTCCCTCAAATCATTTTCGTCTTCAGACATCCTCTTATGCCATACTCCCACATCCCCTATTTTACCGACAAACAAATTCTCTTTATCCATATCCTAAAATTATTGTATACTGCCCGCACCATTTTTACCTTATAGCCACACAATAGCCACCACAATCATCATCAAAACCAACCCCAAATAAATATATCCAAACAATCTCATTATCGACTCGTGATGTGTTGTAAATGTCTTCGCCATCAAATCAATCTGTCTAATAATTAATATTACAAAAATCAAATATACTAGTAAGCCAACCAAAATTAATCCCTTTCCTGCCAATGATGAAACCGATTCAATTTGAGATAACATATCTAATTTTTATTATACTTTTGAGCTAACAACCTAATCACACTCGAAACTTTCTCAGGTCTTTCAACAGATTCAAACTCAAACACCGTAATTTCAGCTGCTGTTTGAACCAAAATATCACCATAATGAAAAAATGCCGCCATCAAACCAGCACTCCTTGTCGTCACATCTTGAATTTTATCCAGATCCGCATCGCTCATTTCCCTTAACAACAAATTAGGAAAATCAATATCCACCACTCGCCTATCGGTCAAAATATAAATGTTGTAGTACCACCGCAAATAACTCTCAACCATATAACCCAAAACAAACAACTCCCAAAACCAAGCCATAAAAACCAAATAATCACTTGGGATCCAACTCGGAAATACATCAAGCAACCCTATCAACCACGGAGCAAACATCATCAATATCCCAATCCCAATCCAGCCAAAATTTGTCACAAACGCTTGCCTCAAAATCAAAATCACCTGTTCATCCCCCTCTTGAGTCTCAAATCCCACCCTTACAGGAAACACATTTGTTGCATTTGTCTTCCGACAATACAAATCCGTCAAATCTGATACCAACTCACTATCTTCAGCTCCATATGGTAACTTAGCAGCTACTTCCATTCTGGCGTTCTCTTCATCACTTACATAAGATTTCACTTCATCAACCTTCTCATTGCTACCCTTTTGATCATCGCCCATCTCTTGATTATACAGCCAATACCAAAAAAATTTTACTTCTTCTCAATATTAAATAATCCGCTCGGCAAATAAATCACTCCAGGAGCTCTCACATTAAACACCGTCCGAAAATCATTTCCACCAAACTCGCGCATTCCTTTATCCGTCCCTACTTTAACTTTTGCCGTCACCCCATTAGTTCCATATATTACATCTACACTATTAATCTTACTTACAGCCCCGCCATACTTATCAGCCTCTGTCCGTACTTTGTCTTTACTCCATGTCTCAGGATCAGCCCCCAAACAAGTATCTGTTGATGACAAATGAGTCACCGCCCCCCCATCATTAACTGCCACAATCACACTATTAATGATGTCAGCAAATTCACCCTCATTCAACCAAGGATGAGTTCGACCACAAGTCTTACCTGAGCGATTCTTATACCAACCTTTATAAAACCATGGACTTTCTCCAATCTTTTCATATGCATCTCCCGTCCAACACGATTGATTCCCACACTTAGTATCCCAAAATCCAGGAGTTGAGTGCCCCAATGTCGAGTACGATTCTTGATAACCACCCGAACTTGCCGAATACCAAGTACTAATAAGTTCATTAGTTTTGTTGCTAATCACAATTTGTCCTCGAGTTTCCTCCACTGCTCGCTTCCAACTATCAGGCGTATTACTTGCCTTAGAGCCCGAATAAACTTGACACTGTTCAGTCGTACAAATTGATCCGCCACCGCCACCGCCATTTACTCGCCACCCCACGTAAGACAAAGCATAAGTTCGAGCCGCAATTGCTTGAGCCTTAAGTGCTGCCGAATCATTTTCTGTCCAGTTACTTGGCATCTCTGCTATCCCCATCAGGTAATTAGCTTCCAAATTCAACGACCCAGCACTCGTATTAATATTCCCAGGCAAATCCCCTCGCATCTCAATTCGGACATCTCCATAATATGCTTTGAGAATTTCATCCTTACCTTGCCCCGATCTCGCTCTTCCTCGCGCTCCATACTGACTCATACCTTTAAAATGTGGCGCCCCAAAACTAAACATCCCATATGCAGGACTAAATCCAGGGTTATAATCAGGCCAGCTATTAGGATCACCCACCAAAGGCACTTCTCCCACGCTCGCGCTAAAAGTTCCTGTCTTCTCTGCCAATAACTGTTGCTGGCGAGCCGACAACGAAGCAATCTGCCCTGTCAGATCTTTCTGATACGACTTGGCCTTTGCCACTTCGCCCGCCAAAAACACTTTCTTACTATCAACTTCTTTCTTAATTACTGCCAATCTTTTCTTATCATCTTCGACTTTCAATTTATCTTGAGCTAATTTTTTCAAAATTTCCCCCGCCCTTACAATCACCTGTTTATCTTGATTTGCAGCTGCTTGCCGATAGACCATGCCTCGTATTTGATCCGCCGACTTATCTCCCAAGAATATCTCCCAATCAGCCACTTGTTGTTTGCGTATATACCAATTCTTAACCCGCACTTCCAACAACTGTTGCTGATACTCCATATCAACTTCCCTGGCAAAAATACTCTCTTCTAATTCTTTCAATTCTTTCTCCGCTTGCACAATTCGCTTTTCGATACCCACAATCTGCGACTGCAAAGCCAATACTTCCTTCTCCAACGGCACCGTAGCCGCCACTGACAAATCATAAGACTTACGCAAATCTCCCAGCTGTTTTTCAATCTCTTCCAATTCTCCCGCCCACGCATTCTGCCCGCCCCCCAACCAAAAAATACTAATTAAAATTATCACCCCTACAAAAAATTTTCTCATCATTTCATTATATAGTTCCCTGCCAACCTTTATAACTTTTTTATTGCTAATATATAGATATTATGAAAAAACTCACTCAATTCCTTTTCCATGACTTCCTCTGGAGCCTTGAAATTCTCCTCAAAAACATCCTCGGTACTTTCACTCACCCTTATCTAACCTGGAAACACATCTCCCGCGAAAAATACGTCCTACCTTCTCTCCTCATGCTTATCATTGCTCTCCTCGTCTTTAGCCTACGAGCTCCGCTCAAAGAAGGCCTACCCGACAGTGCCTACACCGCCATTGCGACTATCTTCATTAATCTCGCTACCAGCATCACAGGCTTCTTACTTATCAGCCTTACTATCTACATCCTTGCCCGCAAATTCCAATCTCCAACTTCTTTTCTCTCCCTTGCTTCCACTTGGATCTACACCTATATTCCCACCATCATATGGTTCCTTGCCACCCAAAGTACATATCTTCTCCTTCCACCTCCTCGGTCAACCAGTCCGCTTGGAATTCTTTTTACCGTGCTTTATCTTGCCTTCAGCATTAGTCTGCTTACTTGGAAAATTCTTCTCCTTTGGCTCACTTTCCAAATCACCGCCCAACTCAAACCTTCCTCCGCCATTATCTCAACATCTATCACCATTCTCTTCGTCACTCTTTACAGCTATTTCCTTTTCCGCACTCATCTCTGGGGCATTCCCTTCCTCTAAAACATTCCTTGTAACCAACTAGCCAAACTCACCCATCCGCCTCGCAAACTCACGGTAGCGACCAAACTTACTCCAATCGACACAGGTACAATCACCTTCCACGGATTAACCCCAAACACATACGCCAATCTTCTAATCCAAGGCGTCAATTTCCCCCATTTATTTACATCAGTCTTATTTTCAACTACGCGTCGATCAAGTAATTCTAAAAAATCTTTTTCTCTATAACTCATATCTCAAATGTAAGCCTGTTTCCATTCAATAGCAAAAGCTGCTCTCGCTCGAAACAAAGCCGTCTCTGTCGCCTTAAAGCTCTCGCCCAACTTATCAGCCATTTCACTTACCGACCAACCCTCCAAATACTTCATCCGCAACACCGTCGCATACCGAGGTAACAATCTCCCCAACACCTCTTCAACTTTCAACTTCAATTCATGTGTATCATACTCATCCTCGACAGTTCTCTCATCTGACAATATTTGCTCCAAAATCGGAAACTGTGACAACACCACTCCCTTTATTCGCTTCTTGCGATAATAATCCGAAATTTCATGTATCGCAATTCCTATCAACCACGTATATAACCTTGCCCTGCCCGAATACAACGCCAAGCTATCCAGTGCCGCCAAAAACACATCCTGCACAATTTCCTCAGCATCCTGCTCACTTTGAGCTTTTTTCATCACAAACAACTTCACTGCCTTTCCATACAAATAATAAAACTCTCGCGCCGATCCCCTCTTTCCTTCTAATAGATCATTTATTAACCGCTCTTCTTTATCTTTATCAAAAGCCATTGCCCAATTGTACCAACAAAATCTTCCTCTCCCAAATCTCACTCTCGCTCTTATCATCTTTATTCCTTTTCACTCATTCATAGCAAATAGTCGTCATCCTTCACACTTGTTCACCGCCATCCCGCACGCCAACCACAGGTCATCCTGAACTTGATTCAGGATCTGAATATTTAGCCCTTATCTTATTCAAATCACCCTTCACCCTTGTTCACCACCAATCCCTCCCGTCATCCTGAACTTGATTCAGGATGACAAGGAAAATATAATTTCTATTCATTAACATTCACAAATATCCCATTCTTTTCCCTGCCATACCTCTCATAAATCGAGAAGAGAAGATCTGAAGATTCATTTACTTTTTCTATCTCCCCACACCCTCTGTCCTCTTAAACTTTCCCCTTTATTATTCTACTTTCAGATTATCACCTCACACCATCCCCATTAACGGTCACTCAGAACAAAACAAATATTGAACTCCTTGCCCTCAATATAGATTGTACAAAATCAAGCCTTGTTAGAAATTTCTTTAATTCCCAAATCTAAATACCCCGCGCTAATTTCACCAACCAATTCCTACTTCCCAAACCTTCTCTCACGTCTTGCATATTCCTCCAACGCCAAATCAAACTGCTTCTCATCGAAATCCGGCCACAAAACATCACTAAAATACAACTCGCTATCCGCAATCTGCCACAACAAATACCCCGACAACCTTACCTCGCCACCAGTTCTAATCATCAAATCAGGATCCGGCAATCCTGCCGTATCCAAATAATCCCCAACATCTTCCACTTTCAAATTCTCCAGATCAACTCCATCTTTTGCCATTTTCTTAACCGCCCGCACCATCTCATCTCTACCTTCATACTCCAATGCAAAATTCACCACCCCACGTTGCTTCTCAACTTTCTGCGATGCCAAACATTCATTTAATCGCTTCCTAATATCCACGGGGAATCTCTCGGGGTTTCCCACAATCTGTATCTTGCCTCCAATCGCCTGAATTTCATTAAACCAATCCTTGCGATCCAAAGTTTCTCTAAACACACCAAATATCTTCGACAAAAATCCATTCCCCCTCTCAAAATTCTTAGTCGAAAACGCCCAAAAAGTAATCACCTCAATTCCCAACTCAAAGGCTCGATTTATCAATGGCTTAATAACCTCAACCCCCGCTCGATGACCCTCAACCTCATCCAACCCTCTTGCCTTGGCCCATCTCCGATTACCATCCATAATAATCGCCACATGCCGAGGATATTTTCTAGGTAAGTTATCCATATTATCTATCTCTATTTAACACATAATCACCAAACTGACCAAGTATCTTCTGTAATCTCTCATCCTGAGTTATTTTCTCGATCTCTGCCTTGCCAGTCTCACAAAACTCACTCGCCTTATCCTTGACCCATCGCCGACTTCCAGTAATCTCGAACAAACTTCTTACTCTAAGCATATCATCATCCGTTAAGTCCTTATTTCCAAATACTCCTGCCAACCAACTTTTGTCTTTTTCACTTGCCAACTCAAACAATTTCTTTTTAAGCAAAGTATGTTTATTAACTTTCACATCACCGTTATTTCCCTTACCCGTCTTGCTTGTTTCCCCAAAAATTCCCAAATCATCATCCACCAATTGGAAAGCCACTCCCACATTCTTACCATATTTTTCAATTGCTTCCATCTTCCCAATGTCATTCCCCCCACCCAACAAATAACCCAACTTCATCGGTCCACTAATCGTATATACCCCTGTTTTCCATTCATGGACTTTAAATATTTGTTTCTCATCTAATTGATTTCTAAATTCATAACTTACATCCTTTATCTGGCCCATGGCTGTCCTCTCCAAGACCCTAACCCAATACAACCACCCCGCTCTAATATTTTCTACATTTATTTGGGTATTAAAAAATAATTCACTCGCCCAAAAGTGCAACAAATCACTCACTGTCATCGCCACTGACTCACCATAATGAGTACTATCTTCAAAACCTCTCTCCCTTGCCCATTGCCTTATCACCAAGTGCAAAGTAGTCTTTCCTCTACGCAACTCATCCCTATCCATAATATCGTCCTGCACCAAAAGAAATCCATGCATCAACTCAATCGCCACCGCAATATCTATAACTTGCTTACTTTCCTCACCTGCCAACTCATATCCCAACATCACCATCCCGCCCCGCACTTTCTTCCCTCCCCTTACATAACTTTCCATCCCCCCAAACAATATCTCTATCAAGCTTCTCATCTCAACATCTTCCTCTGTCCGCATCAAACTCTTTTCTTTCTCTTCTAATAATTCCGTAAGTCTCTCCTCAATCAATTTCCCGTTAACTTCAAAAAAAGCTTGTAACTCACTACCCATACACATATATGTCCACACAAACTCTTCATATCATGCACCTCCAACTTTTATAACATCGCAACTTCCAACTTCACCTCCTCCTTGCTACAATTAAATCTAATATGAAAACTCTTCTTTCAATCACTACATTTTTGTTTCTGCTTCTTAGCTTCACCACTACAGCCCATGCTTTTGACATCCGCAAAACCTTCTATAACAGCAGTGTTTACACTCCATCTTCTGGTGCTTATGTCGGGCCTGATTCACTTGCCGACATCTACAATCCCATTCTTAACCTTGTCTACATTCTCTCGGGAATCATCATTCTCACTAGCTTCCTCTGGGGTGGCTTCGTGATTATCTCCAACTCAGGCAACGCTCAAGAAGTTGCCAAAGGTCAAAAAATTATCACCACCACATTAATTGGCCTCGTAGCCCTAGTTTCTGTCTACTGGATCGTCCAATTAGTCGAGTACCTCACGGGACTCCGAGGAGCCATTACAAATCCTCAACAACTATTACCCTAAATATCATATAATCAAATTATGTTCCTCGCAGCCCCTCCAATTTTTGGCAACATCGCCACTCCTCCCATTTCGGGATTCCAATCACTTACGGGTACATCAGGAGGATTACTGGCTTTCGTCAGTCGTATCATTATCATCTTCTACATCCTTGCAGGCCTCTATGTTTTACTTAACATCATCATTGCAGGCTATCTCTACATCCAAGGTGGCACCCAAAACACAGCTGCAGCTTGGGCCAAAATCTGGCAGTCATTGCTAGGTTTAATCATTGTCGCATCGGCAATTCTCCTAACCGCCGTCGTCTCATGGTTTATCTTTGGAGATCCCGCCTTTATCCTCAAACCTACTATCATTACTCCTTAATCATGCTCAAAAAATACCTTTTTTTCACCATTATCTTTATAATTAACCTTATCCCTCAACCAATGTATGCCGCACCAGTCCAACTCGGTACTATCTCAGGAGCTGGCAATCTTGACCCCACAGGACTGGGCAAAAATACCGTTCGTGATACTTTCAACAGAACCATTTCCACCCTCCTAGGTCTTCTCACTCTCCTAGGAGCTCTTTATTTCTTATTCCAAATCGTCTTTGCTGGTTATACCATCCTTAACTCTAGCGGCGACTCTGCCAAACTCAACGAAGGTCGCCAAAAAATCACCTTCGGAGTCCTCGGCCTAGCTATCGTCGTGGCTGCCTATCTCCTCATCGCCCTCATTGCCAATCTCCTAGGGCTCTCCTACATCTATAATCCATTAAACAACACCACTCTTTTCAAACCATGATAAAAAAAACCCTCATCATCACCACCCTGCTCTTCCTTGTTTTCACCCCCAATGTCTATGCCCAAATTACCAACCCTGTCATCGACGGCAATTTAGGAAACATCCCAACCGAAGGACCCAACCCCAAAGCCGCCACCGCCGTTGCCATTCTCTTAGCCCGTTTCTTCTCTGCCTCCCTTGCCTTGGGATCTCTCATCATGATGATTTACTTCGTTATCAGCGCCTACAAATGGCTTACCGCTAGTGACGCTAATACTGTCAGTCAAGCTCGCCAAGGCATCCTCAATGCCATCATTGGCACCGCCGTCCTTGCTTCCGTCTTTGCTATTGCCAACCTCGTTGCTCCTCTCCTTGGTCTTAGTACCGCCACCTGTCAATTCCCCGCCCAAATCTGTTGGCCCACTTTCTAATTCCATGAAACACACCTTGTCGATCATTTTTTTATCTCTGTTTCTCTTTTCCCTTAACCCAACCTCTACTCTTGCCCAAATCAAAATCGAAGACCAACTCATCAGCCAAGGCAATCCCTTCAAAATCCAAAGAACCGAAACCATTATCCTAGGAGCTACTAACCTACTTCTCATCATTGCAGGCGTTTCTTTGTTTATTTGTATTATCTACTCAGGATTACAATATCAATTTGCTGGCGCTGACAAATCCAACCTTGAATCCTCCAAATCCCGCCTCACCAACTGCATTATTGGCCTAACTGTAGTATTGCTAGCTTACGCCATCATTCTCATTGTCCAATACTTCTTTGGGATTACGCTCTTCCCCTAAATCCTTGCCCTTGCAATTATCCCATAATAGTAATATAATCAGGCTCTATCTTCGCTCCTCTTCATTTATTTCGAGCATTGTCATTTGACACACAATTCTTATTATTGGTACGCTATCAATAGTAACTAATACTATTCCGAAAGGAGGTGACCATCCATGAACCGTAAAACTAAATTAATCATTGCTCTCCTTAGCCCTTTTGCTATGGTCAGCAGTGTATTTGCTCAGTCACCAGGATTACTAACCATTAGTCAATCAACTCTAACTAGTAATTTCAAAATCACCAGCATTGGAGATTTCATTGGCGCCATAGTAACCCTCTTATTTATTATCGCTGCTATCTTGGTCTTCATCTATCTTATTTGGGGCGGTCTGCAATGGCTCACCTCAGGTGGAGACAGTGCTAGCACCCAAAAAGCCAGAGACAGAATCACAGCAGCTCTAGTCGGCTTAGCTATCATTGCTCTAGCCTATGCTCTTATCCAACTTATTCAATTCTTCTTTGGTATTGATGTCGTTGGTAATAGCGAGCTAAAAATTCCTCAGCCTTTTTGATCCCACTCCATAAGGAAGGAAATTAAAAACCCAAGGAGCTCAAACCCCCTTGGGTTTTTTGTTGTTTACAACACGGCAAACCCAACTAACCCATCCGTTGACCGCCATCTTGCTAACCACTACAATTAACCCACCTATGCTCTCCCGTCTCATCCTGTTTCTAATTCTCACTATCCCCACATTTCTTCTTGTCCCCTCAGTCCTTGCAGCCCCAGCATCTTCTCCTTTTACCTTTTCCCAACCACCCAACTTCGCCATTACCGACATCGGCACCTTTATCACCTCCACCGCCCGTCTTGCCATAATTATCGGCTCCATCCTTATCTTCGTTTTCCTTATCTGGGGCGGATTCCAATGGCTCACCTCAGGCGGAGACAGTGCCAAAACCAAAGAAGCCCGAGACAAAATCACCTCCGCCATCATCGGCTTCTCCATCCTAGCCCTAGCCGTGGCCATCACTCTCTTAGTCGAATTTTTCTTTGATATTACTATTATCGGAGTCCAAACCCTCCCCACCGGCTACTAATATGAAGAAAAAACTACTCATAATCTTCACCACCCTTACACTTTTGTCCCAATGCGTAGCGCCTCAAAATATCCACGCTCAAACAGCTGGCATTTCAAATGATTGCTATAACGCGGGGATAAGAGTTGCAATGTCAGAATTCAAGTTTAACGCAAATGACACTGCTTCTATTCTTGTCATAACTTTCAGCTCAGACACCGGTTTTGGACCAGGTCCATTTAGGTTATACACAAGCAAACGCCCTCATCTCTATGGCGAAACATGGTTTTCTGGAGACAATGATAACGAAAAAGAGTTTACAAATCCAGTCTCACCAGTTATCCACACATACCAATATGACGAATTTATAAAATCATACATAGGTAATGGAGGAGGCTTTATATCACTAGACTGGGGGCCAAGATTTGAGACAGATAACAAAACTCATTGTTCAATAGGGCATTACATAATAGAACAAGGGGGTAGCTGCAAAATTACAGTTAGCCCCACATTACCCGGCTGTATAGATCAAACAGGAAATAAAGATTTTAATCTCACAATTTCAGATGTATATGTAAATGGATATCACCTTACAACTGTTTCAGACGTGATAGATATAAAAGATTATTTTGATAACGAACCAATGACTTCGGGAACAATAACAAAAACAATTACCATCAAACAACCAGGTCCAATCGATGTTACAACAGGGTTAGGAAATCTAGTACTTTGCAGTACTAATGCCTTTTCTTACTATACAGCAAGAAATTGTGCACCAGAGGAACTAACTCCACCAGTAGGGCCCGCCACTCCCGTGGGAGACTTTACCCCTTGCCAAAATCTTATTGGAACAGATAAGACTGATTGTGATAATTGTCACAACCAAGAAGGCGTCTACACAGCCATTGGCTGTATCCCTCTCCAACCAGGTCAATTCGTAGCTGCATTGATCCGTGTCCTCCTCATCGTCGGCATTGGCGTTGCTTTCCTCCTCATCCTCTATGGATCATTCCTCTGTCTTACTTCTCGAGGCAATCCCCAACAAACCCAAGCCTGTCGCGAAACCATTACAGCAGCCATTGTCGGCATCATTCTCCTCATCTTTGCCTTAGTCATAGTTCGAGTTATTTTTGGGTCAGCTGGAATACTTCCTGGTTATGTCAATATTTTTTAAAAAAAACTTCATTCTCCTTAATCTCATTATTATTTTCTTTATAACAATTTTGGTGCCTAACAATATTTATGCCCATAAATGTTGTAGATACGACATCGATTGTACAACCCCTGGAGACGTCTGCTATAAAGCTGGGACAGCACCTGGATCAAGTCCAACACAACCTAATTGTAGCGATCCAAGTATTCTACCTCCGGCGGATAAGGTTTGGATAAAATATTGTGCCCCAGCATCTCCTTCTCATCCAGATTTTAAATTACCAAAAATCAATGAAATTCCAGAGCTAAATAATTTTAAATTTGATTTATCAAGCACTTGGGCAATAGGAGCAATCCTCTCTGCTCTCCTTCCATACGTCTTTGCCTTCTCCGGATTCCTCCTCTTTGGTTATCTAATTTATGGTGCTTTTACTATTCTCTCGGCTATGGGCGAAGCTGCTAAAATAGCCACCGGTTCCAAAATCATCACCCAAGCTCTCATTGGCTTCAGCGTCCTCTTCGTCAGTTACTGGCTCATGCAACTCCTAGAACTCGTCCTAGGGCTTAATATATTGTAAAAATAAAAAACTACAACCACAGGTCATCCTGAACTTGATTCAGGATCTGGATGTTTATCTTCTTATCTTGTTTCAACCCTCCCACAATTGCTCACCGTCGTCCTTTCACCCTTGCTTACCATCACCCTGCCCACCAACATCCTGTCATCCTACAACACTTGCTTACCGTCATCCTGAACTTGATTCAGGATCTGGATGTTTAACCCTTGTCTTATTCCAGTCATCCCAAGCTTGTTCACCTTGATTATTATCAAATCAGGAATATACATCTTTTAATTAATTTTTCTATTGTTTCCATAACTCGTATAGTTCTATATAATCCTATATATGCCACGCGCTAATCATTTCCTCTCCATCTTCCTCACAATTACTTTCTTGACGGCAAGTCTCCTATCTGCTCCCGTCTTAGCACGTAATCCTTTACAAAACATCAAAGACTATGACAAGGAAGTCTTTGACCCTGCGATACAGTCGCAAGACGTAAACCTCCAATCAACTGTATACGAGGTTGTACTTTCAATTATTGCAGCTCTCAATCGATCAGGATTATGCTTCCAAGAAGTTGACCCTTCGGGTGGAGGAACCGGCCCCTGTGTTACAGCTCCCACCCAAACTCTCACCAACGGCATTACCCCTCAATATGTTGCATCTGGAATCATTCCTGAACTTACTCAAATAAGTTCATCCCTTGTTACTAATCCTGCTATATCAAGCACCCAATACCTTGCAAGTCTCGACCATAAATTGAACCTAGGCATCCAACCCGCCTACGCACAAGGCATAGGCTACTCAAGTTTATCTTCCCTAGTTACTGTTTGGGAAGGTTTTCGAAATATAGCCTATCTATTTTGTACCGCTGGATTCTTAATCTTAGCATTTATGGTCATGCTCCGCATCAAAGCAGGGCAAGGTGTTATCAATGCTCAAGCTGCTATTACTAAGTTTATATTTGTAGTACTTGCGATTACATTCTCCTATGCAATCGCTGGATTTATTATTGATCTAATTTATGTTTTCAGCGGATTAATAGTAGCTCTTTTTATAAGCTCTAATCTATACAGCGGTACACTCCACCAACTGCAGACCCAAGTATTTGGCGGAAGTCTTGTTCAAACTATGACAACCTTAATTGCTTATCAAGGATCTGCCGGAACCACAGTTTCTAAAATCACAGAAGACATTTTCAAAAACCTATATTCGGGAACTGGGGCAGGAGTCCTTGGTGGCATTTTTAGTTGGAGCGTTGGAAGTATTGCAACTCTAATTTTCTCAATAATGATTATTTGGTCATTAATTCGACTATTCATCCAACTGGTCCTCGCATATATCCAAATCATTCTATATACGGTACTATCTCCTTTAATCATCCTTCCTGACATCTTACCGGGAGGAAACGCTTTCAAGAGTTGGCTTAGAAACATATTTGCTCACGCTATGATTTTCCCAGCAACTGTCTTCTCGATCATACTGGGACTAGCATTAGTGGAAAATACTAGCAATGGAGCAGGTACCTCAGCTTTAGGATCTGCTAACCTAGTATTACCATTCCTAAGACTTAATACTGGAACAATTGGATCATTAATTGGCTTCGCCTTCATTCTCATAGTTCCAAAAATCAATGACATGGTCAAAAACTTCTTCAAAGTCAGTTCCTTCCAATACACCAGTGAGCTTATCGGTAACGCCCAACGCAGTGCTGCCTTTCTGGGTGCTGCTGCTCAAGTTCCATTCAAAGGAATCCGAGATCGAGCCACCAAAGATGTGGCTGCATATGAAAAATATGAACAAGAAAAAGCAACCGCCTCATATGCAAGGCCCGGTGCTCGTCCTGTTGCCACTTGGAAAAGAATTCTATCCAGAAAATAATTATCACTTTAATGCCGAATTAACAGCATCAGCCACAAACTTTCCAAATAATTTCAAAATCTCCCAGCTAGTTTTCAACGAATATCCTGCCACACCCTTACCGCCCTTCTTAAATGCCTCTCTATTCCAATTTTTATCTAACCAAACCACCATATCCATAAACATATCTTCCTTAATTAACCCTCCTAATTTATCTCCAGACAAAGCCGCTTTTCCAAGTCTCACTTTGAGTCTATCAACAACCCCTAATTTTTCTTTCTTTCCATTTTTATCATTTTCAATCGACTCGTTTTCTTGCAACTCAAACCATCGAGACCTATTCTCATCTATCCCAACAAACTGAGCATCTACTTTTCTAATTTTCTTCTTAGGCTCAGGATAAGCATCCAAAGCATCAACCACTAACAATCTTGACTGATCTCCATCCAAAAGTTTACCAATTATCTTTTGTTCTACAAAGTTTCTAATTCCGTCAGATTTCAAAACTGGCTTATCAGCATCATCACCATATGCCTCTTGAGCCTTACTTACCACCCACTCTTTCCGCACAGGAGCACCTTCAATCACTCTTCCTTGGTCATCTCTCTGAACTCTTGTCACCAATCGTCCTCTTCCCGAGATGGAAGGTTCATATTTAAAGAACTTCAACACATTTCCTAAGAAACGTCTTCTTGCTTGCGATTTAAACTGATCTTGCTTAGCTGTAAACCAGTCAAACAGACCTGCAATTTTAATTGCTTCATCTAAATTGGCATCCATCAAAAAATTAGATCCTGCACCAACCATCGCGGCCCTCATAGCATCAAACTTCTTCTCATGATCAAGCAAATGAATGATTGCCTGACCTGGATTAACACCTGCCGCATCCAACGCTTGTTTCATATTTACTATTTTGTGGACATTCCGCCCATTCTCAGTATTTTCTTCATCCACTAACTTAAACGCCGACTGGTCAGTCTTTAATCTCGGCTCATAGACGACATATTGATTGTCCCCCTTCCCCATAACGATAGTCCTCATTTCCATCCCCATTGCTGCCATCATCTCACTATATTTCTTAAACGATCCAGGAATATTATCTACCCGTTTACCGCTCTCAACTCTATCATTCAAAGCGTTAATTTCACTCGATGGAATTTCCAACCCCATTCCAAAAGCTGAAAGCAAAGATTGTCCTCTCATATCTTCGAAACCCAACTGTTTAGAAATGTCTCCAATTGATTCATTGCCAAACAAATCTAAATCCTGAACAATAGACTCCGTTCCCACAAACCTTTCCCTTGCAGCTTTCAGTAATTGATTTTCTAAATTTATTACTCTCATCCGAAAAAAATCTCCAGGATTAACAAAATCACCTACTGCTTGAGGTAACTCAAAGTAACTTTCTAATGAATTAACCAAACTATTAATCGCCCCTTTTCGTTGATCTCTAATTAAATGACCATTTTCATCTTTTGGTAAATCCATTACTATCTTCCTTTGTAATAATCCTTCCATTTCATCTCTGGTAACATTACCATTAGATAAATTACGAATTCTATCAAAAGACATCCCATTCGAATCCCAAGCAAAACTAACCTTTTTACCTTCAGATTTTGCAGTAATTAAGTCACTTACTTGCTTTATATATCCGCTCGCCCACTTAGATTTGTCTGAGATCTCATCATATTTTATTCTTTCTGATGCTGACAAATCAGCATACGATCTCTGCCCCAACAAAGCTCGTTTGTCATCATCCCAACACATTTGTAAATGTGTCATCGCCAATTTAAACTCTCTCATTTGTTGGTTCTCCAAAACTATATCAGCAACTCTTACTGTGTCATAGGCTTCGTCGCTATTGTCTCCGATCTCCGCAGAATCTTTTTTAACCCTAAATTCCATCCCAAACATCTCTGCCGCATCCTTAATTTGTAAAATATTCATTCCCTGACTAAAACTTTCAATAGAAGCAGCTCTACGGGCATTCCAACCGTAATCATGTAATTTACGAGCACTCTCAAAAATCTTAGTCATCTCCCGAAGCTTTTCCTGAACCATAACCACGTCTTTTTTTGATTGCTGTTCCGATCGTCCTGTTCTCATCAATTGTTGTTCAGATACATTCAATCTCAGCATGCCTTTTATAGCATTTAATGTATAAAAATCTTGCTGAGAAAATGGCAAATCCTGTTGTTCAATCAGTGCCAATAATTGAGTGACGAACAAATCTTCATATTGCCTCAGATATCCTTCTGGATCATTCATAAATGCCTCTGGCGAAAAATTTAAACCTTTATACGCTAACTTCTCACTTACTACAGCATCAACATCTTCTTGACTAAACTCGTTTTCCACTCTTGCTAAATCCACTTCTATCACTTCTTTCTCACTTATAAGCTGAGATATTCGATTATTAATGCCCGCCTCTTCATCCTCAGTCAAAGATCCTTCATTCCTAAGCAATCTTTGTTGCAATCCCATTTCTTCTTCTTTATTTCTTTTCAGTTCATTCCTCAACAAATCTCTTTTTTCCATAATTTCACCGAAACGCCCTCTTAATTCTGCCTTTTTATCTCTTTTCTCTTTTTCTGGAAGTACTGCCGACCCTGATTCAATAACAATTGGTCTCCCTCCTTCCAATACTACAGGACGACTCATTCTTCCTTTCTTAGATACTCTCATATCAAAAACACCCTCCTTTATCCCATCTCTAGTCCTATAATCATTTACTATTTTCTCTAAGTTGGGTATTCTCGCACCATATTTTTGTTTAATCTCATCAATTTTTACTTGAACAATAGTTTCTTCACCTTTTGCATCAATTACCTTTAAAAGTTCATCTAACTCAATTGCAAACTTAGGATCCTTCTTTCCTATACTATTAATTTCAATTGCTTGAGCCATAGTCTGTCCCACAATCTTTTTAATATTTTGTTTATCATCGTCCGAAAGACGCCCTTCTTTTAACAATTGCTTCTCTATCGCACTAGAAATTTCAGCAATTGCCTCTCCTATTTCTGATTGATTCACGTTCTTTAACTCTTTTACTGCAAAAAACACCAAATCGCCCATTTTAACTTCCTTAACATTCCGATCTTCAACAACTATATCATCAGATTTTCTATCAACAACTCCAGTCTTAGTTTTTTGCACTTCTTCATCTTTATTTGCATGCCTTTCTTCCCATCTCTCATGTCCATTTATGCCACTCG
>CAZLQM010000017.1:0-21606 GCA_964561945.1 uncultured Gammaproteobacteria bacterium
CAAGGGGATCAGAAAAACCTAAGATGTGGGTTTGCTTCCCCACCCTTGCCACAGAGTAAAGTTGGGTTGAAAGTTATATTGTGTCATCTCGACTGAAATGGAGAGATCTCTTGGTTTGGGATTAATTTTGAATTTAGATTCTTCGCTCAACTCTGAATGAGGAAGGAATAAAATCGGTAATTGTGTTGAAGCAAATTTTTTTAAAAAACCAATATACTATTTCCTCTGTATCGTGTAGGTTGAAGGGTGATAAAGGAAGATGACAGGGACATCTTCGTTGAGGAAGCGTTGGAAATCGAAGTATATTTTCTTGCGTTCTTCTTGATCAATAATTTTGCGGCCATCTTCGAGAATTTTATCAATTTTGGGATTTTGGTAATTAAGACGACTGCCAGCTTGAGTTGAATGCCAGAGGGCATATTGATCTGGATCGTCGGGAACTTCTTGGGTAGCGAGCAAGACATCAAATGTTTGAGGAATAGTATTGACAACTGATATTTCGGTTTGAACGTTAACATCAAGCCAATCTTGAGCTATCTTTTGGGCAACGGGAAGAAGTTCGTTGAAAGTGGTGAGAGTTATTTTGAGGGTGTTTTTATCTGTGCCAAGGAACTGGATGGCTCGGTCTTTATCGTAATCGTAGGTTTTGACATTGGGGTTATATGCCCAGTTAGTGTCTGGAATAGCACTGATGGCTCGAGGATTATCAAAACTCTTATCTTGAATAGCATAGGCTAATCCTTGGCGAACTTGTTTTTCTTTTAGGTCAGGAACACTGCCTTCTAGGTTAAAGAAAATTCCCGTGTAGCGATTTTTCTGTATTTGTTTGGTGAGTTCAACATTGGGCCATGCACCTATATCTTCAGGATTACTCATTTCGATGATTTCATCTACTTCACCGAGTTTAAATCCCAGAACGGCTTGTTCTTGAGTTGAATAAAATTTGTAAGTTAAAACAGGCAATGTACTAACTTTGGTAGTGGGATAAAATTCTAATAATTTGAGCGCGTTACCCTGACGTTGAACTTTGGTAATTTTATATGGTCCGAGGTGTTTGCCGTCTTTGAAGATGGGTTTGCTCATAATGGCGGCAAAAGGAGCAAAGGTTTCGGGCAGGGTATATTTGATGGTGTGATCGTCGATGATTTCGGATTGGACATCTTCGTATTGATATTGGATATCGCTGGCGATAATTGGAGTTTGATCGCTCCATGTTAGAGATGGATCAAGATTAAAAATCCAGACTTTACCGTTTTCACTCGTTGCCCAACTACTGGCTATTCCAGGGAAAGGTTGGCCAGATTCATCGATTTGCGTTAAACCCATACTGATTTTTCTGACGATATAATCAGGTAGGTTTTGTTCGTTATAACGACCAATTATTCCGATTGTATGAGTTGTTCTGAACTTGGGAAGGCGAAATGAAATATAGGGAATGAGCCAAAAGGAGAGTATTCCTAGAAGCAAGCTAGCTAAGAAAAATATGTAATAACGTTTGATAAAAGCTGTGATGAGCAGACGGGTGAACCGAATTTTTTTGGACCACATACTTGTAGGGACAGGTTATTTGGGTATAAGTATTGCGACAATTGAGATGAGTATGAACAATATGGAAATGGTAATAGTGGACCTCATTAGCAACTTCTCTACTCCACGCTTAGAGTGATATGCCATGCCACCGCCACCCCAAGTTGAGCTAAGACCTTCGCCTTTGTTCTGTAGGACGATGATAACGGAAAGAATTACCCCAAGCACGATCTGTATAATAAGGATTGCATTAGACATCTGTTGGATATTATACCTTAATTTGCAAAATGTGTATAAATGAGAAGGATTGAGTGAAACTTAGTTAAGTTGAGTAAGGGCTTCGGAATATATATTGAATTCATAAAGCTTGGGTGTTTTAGAAACTTCTTGAGATAGGTCTTGTTTTTCTATTAATAATGTTGATGTGTTAGGGATTGAAAGTATGGAATTTATTTTAAAATTGAATGGTTTATATTTTCTTTCGGTTGATAAATCATTAGGATCAAAAGATATTAATATGCCTGAACTCCTCATTGTAAAATATACTAGATTATTAATAACCAATATTTGGTCGATATCATAATAGGTTTTAATGAAAGTTGATTGAAAATTATAAATATCATATAAGTATAATGAGTTTTTTGTGTTGGATAATCCTTCGTCATGTTTTATTGTTAAAATGCGATTATTGTCGTACCATCCGACTATTCTGCCATTGTATCCAGTATATTCATCAAGTTTGGTTGGCAATAATTGGTTAGTTTGGAGATTGAGAATAATTGGCTTAACCCATTCATAGTATCTTTCAAATACTAATAAATATTTATCATCAGGAGATAAAGATTCTAAAGAATATCCATATATTTGTTTTAAACCTATATGGGGAATCGTTTTCCAATCGTTGGGATCGGTTCGATTAGTCATAATGGAAGAAAGTTTCGTGGTAATAGTGTTGTATGAATAAATACTATCGCTAGTGGCAATAAATAAGGTTTGACCATCAGATGAAAAGCGCAGGTGCCTAATGATTAAAAAGTATTCAGGATTGCCAATCTCCGAGCCTTGCTTAGTTTCTTCATGATATACATTTTGAGAAATCATTTTATCTAAATTTACAGTTGTCACTGTATGTGGTAAGGAAAGAGAAGAAGTATTTGTTGGTTCTCCCCAGGAGTAAGCTATTACGTTGGTTGCATAATTATATTCATATAATTCAACTAATTGGTTGGCTTGGGAAATTTGTCTAGCAATGCCATTTTGGTTAACCCAGAGAGTATTATCGTTGTTTTTGTAGACGAATGTGTATGCTTGTTGGACTGCTTCTTGATTAGTGTAAGTTTGAGCGATTCGGGGTTGGTTAACTTGGGCTGGAGAATCCATTTGTTTATTGCCTAACAAGAATCCAATAAATCCAACAGACGTTATTAAGAGAATTGTTAAAACAATGATAAGATAAAGTTGAAAGCGAGAAGGTGTACGGGAAAGTGGGGATGAGTAAAATGCAATGGGTGGAGTTGTGTCTTTTGGATAAACTGGCGTGTTTAGCTCCATAGATATAGTATGATGGTTGTGTTTAGAAAAATCTATATTGAAATTGATTTGATTGAGATTATTTGAACAGCCAGAGGATTACTGACATTATAAGATTAATGAAGAGTCCAATAGCTACGTATGATAGGATACCAGCAAAAGTAAATGCGGGAACGGAAAAACCATAGATAGTGAAGGCAGGACTAGTAAAAGCGTGGATGCTAAAACTAGGCAAAATATAGTCTGCTAACCAGAACACTGCAATTAGAGTCACCCAACGAAATGTGCCAAGAGTGATTAAGTTAAGAGGTAGAAGAATTAAGTTGATGATGGGTTTGATAAGCAAATCCAAGAACATAATGACAAGGGAGGCAACAAGCAATCCTGTGTCAAAGTTAGTAGTGAATTGTAAAGCTTGAGGAAAAATTCGAGTCACTAACCAAAGACAAAAGATCGTGAGAATAAGTTTACGGATTAATCTTTTCATTAGTTTAAAAGTATAGGTTTATGGCTGATAAATCAATGTTTAGGGATTAAACTACTTGATTTGAGATGACGATGATAATTACCCGCGAATCTATGAGCTTCGTCTCTAATATGCTGGATAAGTTGGAGTGCTGGTGCATTGCGTGGCAGATTGAGACTTCGAAAAGTGATTTTTGGGGAATTAACATCGGTAGGAATAATGATAGTTTCGATACGTTTGGCAAGACCGATAATTGGGATATTGAGTGATAATTGCTTCATTGCTTCAAGTACAACTGTGACTTGAGTAGTGCCTCCATCAATTAAGATAAGATCAGGAAATTCCCATTCGGGATGTTTGAAGCGACGTGAAAGCATCTCTTGCATGGCAGGCAGATCTGCGTGTTGGTTGTTGGGGCTGATTTTGAATTTCCGATAATATTGATTGGAAGGTTCACCATTATAAAAAACTACCATTGATCCTGTGGTATTAGTTCCCATAGTAGTGGAAATATCATAGGCTTCGAGTCTGTGGAGAGTTTTGAGCGGTTGATAGATTTCGTATTTGTTAAGAATTTGGAGTAAATCATCGCTGGCCTGAGCGCGAATCTCATGTGCGAGTGTGGGATTGTTAATAAAAGTTTCAATTGGATTTATGGGTTGTAAGAGATGTTCAAGTTGGATAATAGCATCACGATAATGAGCTGCGTGTTCGTATTGGAGATTATTTGAAGCCTGATCCATTAAGACTCGGAGTTTGGTTATTACGTAATTACTTTGGCCTCTTAGAAGCTTTTTGATGAGATTGATTTGATTTTGATATTGTTTAGTTAGTTGAGAATAAATTGGTTCTGGTTGGCTATTGATATATCTAGGACATGGAGAACATAAGCCTATATTGGAATAGAAACAAGGTCTGCCTTTGTCGTGATCAGAAGTACAGTATGGAATAATTTCGCGAATAGCACGCAGAACATAACGAACGCTGTTAGCGGATTGGAATGGCCCAAAGATAATATGTTTTTGGGAATCAAGTTGGTTTTTGCGGAGTGTTTTGAGTCGAGGAAAAGTTTCTTTGGTTATAATTACATAGAGCGGATGTTTGTCATCTCTAGCTTCTGAGTTATATTTGGGAAGATGTTGGCGGATGAGTTTGGCTTCGAGAAGAAGAGCTTCGAACTCAGAAACGACCTCGATGTAATCAATGGTGGAGATTTGGGGAACTAGTCGGAAAATTTTGGAACGGCCGTCTCCTGAGGCAGTAAAGTAATTGGCGACGCGTGAACGAAGATTGATGGCTTTGCCGATGTAGAGAATTTTACCTTCTGCGTTTTTGAACTGGTACACGCCAGGCTTTTCGGGTAAGTTTGAACGTGAGGAAACAGGTAATTCCATATAATATAGCGCTTGCAGTATACACAGTTATCTGAATATAACGGTAGTTGGAATTAATTGTAAGAGTATGTGGCTGATCATTGGCAATTATTTTGAGTTCTTTGGGAATTAACCATTTGTTATTGGTGAGATGAGTTTTGACATTAATTGTCCCTAGCGGGGGAAGATAGTATGAATTTTTATCAAAGATAATACCTATTTTGTCACTGGGATCGTCAATAATTTCTATACGAGGTTCACTGATATTGCTGGTATTGGAGATTAAAATATCCATACGAGGTTTGACGAATGGGAGAAAATAGAATATTGGTTTGATTTTGAATTCAAGATTAGATGTAATATCGGGAAATTCTGAGACGGGAACTACAATGATGTTTTTGGTTTGGTTATTAACTTTGAAATAACCTGGGGGAACTGGCAATTCATCACTTTTGCCATTAATACCAAGGGTTAGGTGTTGCAAATCCCAGATTGAAAAATAATCTAGTCCATCTGAGGTATGTGACCAAGTAGGGTCAACTGGGTGCCAAATGCCAGTATTAGCATCAAAAAATTCAGCCCAAGCATGGAGAATATCACCCTGTAAACCAACTGGTTGTAAATTAGAGTTAGGTGAATTGGCATAACCAATAATTCGACGACTGGGAATGTTGGCGGCTCGGGTCATGGCAATAAAAAGATCGGTGAATTCCATGCAGTTGGCATATTGGGGATTTGAAACTGCTTTTTGGGCCCCTTGGCGATTGTCCTGTGTGCCTTGTTTGTTGTAGTCATAATTGAGGGTGTTAGTGACGTATTCAAATATTTTTTGGGCGCTACCTAGTTCTTTGGCTTTGGCTTTAGTCGGGGCGTCAAGCTGCCAATAACCGTAGTTTTGGAGATATGGTGATTTATCTGCTTGAGTAGAAACAGGAATAATAGGACGAGAGAAAACTTTGGCTATCCCAGTTAAGACAATGGGGGAATTAGCGGTGGAAGTTGGGTATTGAGCGATCCAGTTGCCATCAGGGTCAAGAGAAATTTTTTCGGGGGTTTGGGAAAATTGACTTAAAGCAATCCTTTGGTAGGGGGTATCAGGCGGAAAAGTAAGGTAATAACGGCCATTTTTGGCTTCTTTGGGATTAAGATGATAAAAGATGGTGAATTGGTATAGTTGAAAGGAACCAAAAACGACCTTGATAGAGTGTTTGGTGCCTTGAGTAAACTCATATATAACTTTGTCTTTATCTTTGGATATTGTTGTGGCCGATGGAGAAAGGTATGCAGGAGAGTCGTATTGAGCGGGAAGCTCTAACTTAACCTTGGGAGGAGGTTCATCGTCAGCAACAATTAACTCAGGTAAGTTAATCTCGGTGACTTCTCCTTGGCGTAAGATACTCCCTGTGAGTTTATAAACGATTAATAACGTCTGGGATTTGTTTTTGCCAACTATGGGTGGCAGATCAATATCAATTACCTTTGATTCTTGAGAATCAACTTGGGTCCATTGGAGGACTTGATTGGTTTCGTCTTGGAAGACAGCCAGGTCTTTGACTTTGTCTGTTTTGATCGTCAATTGATATTTTTGAGGATAAACAGCTGTTAGCTGATTTGTAATGGTGATCAACTCCGTGACTTCAATGTCACTGCCGATAGTAACTTGGTAAGTGACATCACGATTAATAAGGAAATCCATAGCAAAAATGGATTTGGGAGGGAGAAGTAAAACTATTAGGGCGAATAAAGTTGAGTATAAAATACGCATATTTTTAGAGACCTGCCTTGATAAGCCATTCGCCTGTTTCTGAGTTGGGATTACTAACTATATCCTTGGGACTGCCTGTGGCGACTAAATAGCCACCGCCTTCTCCACCTTCGGGTCCAAGATCGACAATCCAGTCGGCGGATTTGATAACATCGAGGTTGTGCTCGATAACAATTACGGTATTATCTTTGTTAACTAAAGCGTGAAGAACATTGAGAAGTTTTTCTAGATCTGCAAAATGAAGACCCGTGGTTGGTTCGTCCAAAATGTAGACAGTGTGAGTGGTGGATCTTTTGCTTAGCTCTGTAGCAAGTTTGACCCTTTGGGCTTCTCCACCTGAGAGTGTAGTAGCTGATTGACCCAGTTCGATGTATCCCAAGCCAACTTCTTGAAGAGTGGCCAGTTTGTTACGAATAAAAGGGATGTTGTGGAAAAATTCACTGGCGTCATCTACTGTCATTTTGAGAACCTCAGCTATATTTTTGCCACGGAATTCAACTTGGAGAGTTTCGTCGTTATAACGAGTGCCGTGGCAGGTGTCACAAGTAATATAAAGATCGGCCAAAAATTGCATTTCAATTTTGATAGTGCCACCACCCTCGCATGTTTCACAACGTCCGCCTTTGACATTGAATGAAAATCTGCCCGGATTGTAGCCTCGAATTTTGGCTTCAGGACTAGTTGCAAACAATTCGCGGATAGGTGTAAAAAGACCAGTATACGTGGCTGGGTTACTCCGTGGAGTGCGACCAATAGGGGCTTGGTCAATAAGTACTACTTTATGAATATCGTCAACGTTAGATAAATTTTGGAAATTAGCTGGCTTGGGATGGTAGGGATTGAGATGGTTGGCTAACGCGTGATATAGGGTTTCCACGACTAATGTAGATTTACCTGAGCCACTGACACCTGTAACACCAATAAATTTGGAATAGGGGAAGGGGACATCAATATTTTTAAGATTGTGTTGAGAACAACCATGAATGGTAAAAAATTTCTTAGGCGGCTGGCGATCATTGGGAACAGTTATTTGGATTTTTTTCTTGCCACTGATGTATTGGCCTGTAAGTGACTTGGGATTTTTTTTAATTTCATCAACAGTGCCTTGAGCCGTAACTTGACCGCCAAATTTACCGGCCGCTGGCCCAAAATCAACTACCCAGTCAGCGGTTTCAATTGTGTCTTGATCATGTTCGACGACAATAACTGTATTGCCTAGGTCTCGTAAATACTTGAGACTGGAAATTAATCTGTGAGTATCTCGGGGATGCAAACCGATTGATGGCTCATCTAACACATACAAAACTCCTGTTAAGCCTGATCCAATTTGAGAGGCAAGGCGAATGCGTTGGGCTTCACCACCTGCTAATGTGGCTGCGGTGCGGTTGAGTGTGAGGTACTCTAGGCCAACGGAGTTAAGAAATTGAAGACGAGCTTTAATTTCGGTAAGGATGGGCAAGGAAATGGCTTGTTCACGTTGGCTAAGAACAGGATCGATATTTTGGGCCCAAGAATAAGCTTGGGTGATGGGTAAACTGGTAACTTGGGCAATGTTTTTTTGGTCGATCGTAACCGCAAGGGATTCGGGCTTGAGTCGTTGGCCAAGACAGGCTGGACAAACAATTTGGCGCAGATATTTCTCTATTTCGTCGCGGACCCATTCAGATTCTGTTTGAGCGTACCTTTTTTCAATTTCTGCGATTAGACCTTTGAATGTGTCGGTGATGGTAACAGTTTTGCCTTCGCGATTAGTACCTGTAACATGATAGATTTGGTCGCCTGTGCCTTCGAGTAACAAAGCAATTTCTTGAGAAGTTAGATCAGCAATCGGTTTTTTGATATTGATATTATGAGTTTTGCAGACTTCGGCGATGGTGCGCGCAAACCAAGTCATGTGTTCGAACATGGTAGCGTAAGGCAAAATTCCACCTTCGACGATGCTAAGTTTGGGGGCAAATATCAATGATGGGTCAACTTTGAGCTGGGTTCCCAGACCCGTGCACTCAGGACACGCTCCTTGGGGAGAGTTGAATGAAAAACTGCGAGGTTCAAGATCGGATAAGGATAAATTACACTCAGGACACGCATAGCGTTCGGAGAATAGATGATCTTGAGTTTGTTTGGGATTGTCGGGGATTTCAAAGCCCGCGTCATTAACTATTGAAATGACAGTTAATCCATCAGCCAATTGTAAGGATTGCTCAATGCCTTGGGTTAAACGTGACTTGAAGTTACTCTTGCTGACTTCGTCTTTCCACTGTTGACGATCGAAACTGATGCGATCAATTACAGCTTCAATGGTGTGTTTGTTGTTCTTAAGGAGATTGATGGGTTCGTCGAGTTTAATAATCCGACCATCGACTCGGGCTCGAATAAATCCTTGGCGCATAAGATTGGTTAATAAGTTTTCGTAGCTACCTTTCTTGTCCTGAACTACGGGTGCTAAGATAAGGAATTTGGCGGTAGGATTGGTTTTGAGGATAGTATCGATTTGAGTTATAACCTGATTAACAATAAGCTGAGCTGATTGAGGAGCTATCTCTGTACCACAAATTGGACAGTGAGGATGGCCTATGCGAGCATATAGGAGACGAAAATAATCATAAATCTCAGTAATTGTCCCAACCGTGGAGCGGGGGTTATGTGAAGTAGTCTTTTGGTCGATGGAAATGGCGGGTGAAAGTCCCTCGATCCTATCAACATCTGGTTTGGTCATGACTCCGAGAAATTGGCGCGCATAACTGGAAAGGGACTCAACATAGCGACGTTGACCTTCGGCGTAAATTGTGTCGAAAGCTAGAGATGATTTACCACTGCCTGATAGTCCCGAGAAAACAATAAATTTGTCTTTAGGCAGATCAAGATCCACATTTTTAAGATTGTGTTGGCGAGCTCCACGAACCCGAATAATATTATCAGTCATAAAAGAATAGCAGCCTATTGTATCAGGAATGTGCTACTGGGGGCAAAGGAGGTGAGTAATAAAGGTTTATTGTAATGTGAAGAAGATAGCGTTTTAATGGATATTTTTAAGTTTGCGCCAGCGATTGACGGTTTCTAGCTCCAACATAGCTCTGCCTAAGTCACGAGTAGCTTGGGTGAAGTCAATGCCACTTTGTTTGTCTTTCATGGCTCTTTTGGCGTCGTTAATGGCTTTTTGGGCTTGAAGTACATCAATTTCTGAAGCTTTGATGGCTGTGTCGGTTAAGACTTTGACCATGTTAGGACTAATATCTACGAATCCACCAATTACAGCCAGAAGTTCTTCTTGTTTGCCAGATCGAATGGTTAATTGACCCGCTCTTAGCTTAGAAAACAAAGGTATGTGACCTGTAAGTACTGTTATTTCACCTGATTCTGTGGGAATCGTGATTGAATCGGCTTCAAGCTCTGTAACGATTTTTTCTTGGGTAAGAATTTGGACTTTCATAGAGGTTAATTGTAGCTTTTTTATAGCTTGTTGATAGAGATCCCTCACTTCGTTCTCGATAAAAGGAAAACGTGTCGGTTATTTAAGATCATCAATGCTACCAATCATATAGAAATCTTGCTCGGAGCGATGGTCGTGTTTGCCATCGAGGACTTGGGCGAAACTGCGGATAGTGTCTTCTAGTTTGACGTATTTGCCTTCCATGCCAGTGAAGACTTCGGCTACGTGGAAAGGCTGAGTTAACAAACGTTGGACCTTGCGGGCGCGAGCCACTAAGATTTTGTCATCTTCGCTAAGTTCATCAATACCCAAGATGGCGATAATATCTTGGAGATCTTTGTAACGCTGGAGGATTTGTTTGACGCCTTTGGCAACTCGATAATGTTCATCGCCAACAATTTGGGGGGTTAGAATTCGAGAATTGGAGGTAAGGGGATCAACGGCTGGATAGAGAGCTTGCTCTGCAAGCGATCTTTCTAGAGCTATAGTTGCGTCAATATGAGCAAAGGTTGTAGCCGGAGCTGGATCAGTATAGTCATCAGCAGGGACATAAACTGCTTGGAAAGAAGTGACTGATCCTGATTGGGTGGAAGTAATGCGTTCTTGTAGGGCACCCATTTCTGAGGCTAGAGTGGGCTGATAGCCGACAGCTGAGGGTACTCGACCTAAGAGGGCAGAAACTTCTGAACCAGCTTGAGAAAAGCGAAAAATGTTATCGATGAATAGAAGCACATCTTCACCTCGGTCACGGAAAAACTCTGCCATAGTTAACGCGCTTAGAGCAACTCGCAACCGATTACCCGGTGGCTCGTTCATTTGACCATAAACGAGCGCTGTGCTTGCCAAAACACCCGATTCCTCCATCTCGCGATAAAGATCATTACCTTCGCGAGTTCTCTCCCCTACTCCTGCAAAAACTGAGTGTCCCGCGTGGACTTTGGCGATGTTTCGAATAAGTTCGGTGATGATAACTGTCTTGCCAACTCCAGCTCCCCCGAAGGCTGCGACTTTGCCTCCCTTGGCAAATGGAGCCATAAGGTCGATAACCTTGATGCCTGTTTCGAGAATCTCAGGAGTTGGTTTTTGGTCGGCTAGGGACGGAGCGACTTTGTGTATGGGTTGATATTCTTTGGTTTTGACTTCGCCTTTGTTATCAATGGGTTGGCCTAGTACGTTAAAAATTCTACCCAAAGTGGCATCTCCAACTGGAACTGAAATTGGTTTACCTGTGGCGAGAACTTGTAATCCTCGAGTTAAGCCTTCGGTTGATCCCATGGCAATAGTTCTAACTTGTGTTGAATTTAACAACTGCTCTACTTCGAACACCAGTTCTCTTTTGTCTGAGTCTAAATTTAGAGCTTCATAAACTTGGACATTAGAACCTTGAGGAAACTCTACGTCCACAACTGGTCCCATGATTTGAGTAATTTTGCCGATTGATTGCATGATTAGATTTTAGGATAAAGTAATGCGAGCTGCATAGGCATCTAGTAACTCACTAGTTACTTTGGCTTGCCGAGCTTGATTATACACGAGGGTAAGCCCTTGAACTAAGTCATTTGCAGCTTCGCGAGCGTTTTTCATAGCGACCATACGAGCAGAATGTTCGCTGGCTAAAGATTCGAGATAGATTTGATAGAGACGGTTCTCAAGATAGTAAGGCAATAACCAGTCAAGGATTTGGTTGGCTTCAGGTTCGAATTTGTATTCGACGAGATTTGAATTATTTAAAGGTTCGACCATATCAGGAACTTCTGGAGTGCCAAACGGGAGAAGATTAATAACTTTGGGTTTTTGGACGAGAGTGCTAATGAAGTCTGAGTAAATAACATCAACGGTAAGCCAATCGTTTTGGAGATAAGAAGAGATAATCAATTGATTAAGAGCTGATAAATCCTCAGCTTTGATCCGTGCAGGCAAATCAATAAAACTGGCTAAAAGTTCGTATCCACTACGGACAACGAAATCACGAGCTTTTTTGCCGACTGTAATGAAAAGTGGATTAGTAATTCCTCTTTTATTAAGAAGTCGATTAGTAAAAGTAAAAATATTGGTATTTAGACTACCAGCCAAACCTCGATCTGTGGAAATAAGGATGAAAACCTCTCTGCCAGAAATAGGTTGTTGTAATAATGGATGAGCACTGCGGTCAATTTGTGAAGTTAGTCGTAGTAAGACATTGGCAAGTTCAGTGCTGAAAGGCGCTCCGTTGATGGCTCGTTGCTGAGCTCTGCGCATTTTGCTGGCACTTACCATTTCCATAGCACGAGTGATTTGAGAGATATTCTTGGAGGTTTTGATACGGGTTTTAAGACGAAGCGAAGATTGAGGCATAAAAACTTATACTTGGGACAAAGATGATTAATTAATGGTTAAACTTTTGGCAATGGTCTTGTTGAAATCTGTTACCAGTTTGGTAAGTTGATTGATTTGTTTGTCGCTAAGTTTATCTTTGGTTTGAGATAGTTCAGCCATGAGTTTGGGGGCTTTTAGATGAACGTATTCGACAAACTGAGATTCCCATTGAGGAACGTTTTCTACATCAATCTGCTTGAGATGTTCGTTGTTAACAGCCCAGATGACGATGATTTCTTCTGCTTGGGAATATGGCCTATCCCAATCTTGTTTGAGAATTTCAGTAATACGGGCGCCTTTATCAAGCCGAGCTTTGGTATCTGCGTCAAGATCTGAGGCAAACTGGCTAAAAGCTTGAAGTTCTCGGTACTGCGCAAGTTCGAGTTTCATGGTACCAGAGACTTGTTTGACGGCTTTGGTCTGGGCGGCACTTCCGACACGAGAAACAGATAAGCCAGTGTTAATTGCTGGTCTGATGCCACTATTGAACAATCCTGGTTCGAGGTAAATTTGGCCGTCTGTGATAGAAATAACATTGGTGGGAATATAAGCTGAAACATCGCCAGCTTGAGTTTCGATTATGGGAAGTGATGTGATGGAACCGCCACCTTTTTGGGCTGATAGGCGACAAGATCTTTCAAGAAGCCTGGAGTGAAGATAAAAAACATCTCCGGGATAAGCTTCACGGCCTGCTGGTCGACGCATAAGTAAAGAAACTTCGCGGTAAGCCCAAGCGTGCTTGGATAGATCGTCATAAACGATTAAGACATCTTTGCCTTGATCCATAAAAAATTCAGCAATTGCAGTACCTGCATATGGAGCTAAATACTGGTTAGTTACGGGATCAGAAGCTGCTGCGGCTACGATAATAGTGTAATCTAGCGCTCCGCGAGAGCGGAATATTTCGGAAGTTTGGGCGATGAAAGATTTTTTTTGTCCGATAGGAACGTAAATACAAATAACGTCTTGATCTTTTTGGTTGAGAATCGTGGTGATGGCAATTGATGATTTGCCGGTGTTTCGGTCACCAATAATTAATTCTCGTTGTCCTCGGCCGATTGGGGTTAATGTGTCTACAGCCTTGATGCCTGTAGCTAAGGGAATTGTGACGGATTGGCGATCAATGATACCTGGGGCTATTTTTTCGACTGGATAAAACGTGGTTGGTTTGATAGCTCCGAGTCCGTCAAGAGGATTTCCTAATGGGTCAAGAGTACGTCCGATTAGATTATCACCAACAGGGACTTCGAATATTTTGCCAGTGGATTTGCCGTGATCACCTGCTTTGATAGAGGTAAATTCTCCCATAATGATGACGTCAACTGAGTCCTCGAGCAAATTAAGAGCTAAACCAGTGACTCCGCTTTCGAAGTCTATGATTTCTCCATACATAACTTGGCTAAGACCCGAAAGTTTGGCTACTCCATCGCCAACTTGAATAACTGTGCCAATGTTTTGTTCGTGAGTTGGAGAAAGCTCAATTGAAGATAATTGCTTTTTGAGGTTCTCGATCAAGGAATTAGAGTCGGTTTTGGCCATGATTAATGAATTTTTTTGAAGACTTCTTCGAGTCTTTGTTTAATTGAGGCATCTATAAGTTGATCGTTGATTTGAATTCGGATTCCAGCAATTAATTCGGGAATGACTTCATAGTCTACTTCAGGTGTGTAACCTAGTTTAGCTTCGAGGAGTTCTTCGATGCTCTTTTGGGATTCTATGTTTAGCACATGTGCACTTTGAACTATGATTGCTTGACTAGGAGTCGACGCCTTATATAACTCTTGGATAACTTGGGGAAGGATATCCATTTTGTTCTGCTCCTTGAGCAGGTCAATGATCATATTGGCTATTTTTTTGGCCTGCATATTTTTTATTTGATAGATTTGAGTGACTTTTTAATTATTTTTTGTTGTTCATCCTCGGTAAGATAATCTTGGAGAATCTTTTGGGTAGCTTGTTGAGCTAAGGTTATAACTTCGGATTGAAGTTCTTTGAAAATCTGGTCTTTTTGGGTGGTCGCTGTTTTCTTAGCTTCTTGAATAATTTTGTCGGCGTTTTGTTGGGCTTGGGATTGAAGACTGGCTTGGACTTTCATAGCCTGTTTTTTGGTTTGCTCTAAGATTTTGTTAGATTGAAGAGTCGCTTGATTAAGTTTAGCTTCAATCTCAGCCTCTACTTCTTTGAGACGAGTTTCAATTTTGTGGGCATCTTGGAGCGACTGATCAATTTTGGAACGTCGATCACCTAGGGTCTTGATGACACGTTTGTAGAGTAACTTATTAAGGATAAATAAAATAATCCCAAAATTAATAAGTTGAAATAAGAATGATCTGATATCGATACCTAAATTTTCCATAGTTTATAAATTAGTTTTCGGGTTGCCCCGCAATTGACAATGAAATCAACGCGGGGAAATATTATACAAATTTGATGATCAGTGCGACCACCAATGAATAAATAGCAATAGCTTCGGCAAAAGCAATTCCTAAAATCATATTTGTGCGGATTTTGGATTCTGCTTCAGGATTTCGACCGATAGCTTCGAGAGCTTTACCGACCAAAATTCCAATTCCGATACCAGGGCCGATAGCTCCAATAGCAATGGCTAATCCGGCTCCTAAGGGGGTTAAATCCATAATATTTCACTCCTTTCTATATTTTTTGGTTAATGATTGGCGTTATCATGCCCTCCATGAGATTCCATGGCGAGACTACTGAAAACCAAAGTGAGTATAGCAAAAACGTAGGCTTGGATAAACCCAACAAAAATCTCAAGACCATAGAAAGGCAAAACTGCAATCAAAGGAATGAGATAAGCGATAACAGCAAGGAGAATCTCTCCTGCTACTATATTGCCGAACAAACGAAAAGCAAAAGAGACGATTTTGGATAGTTCTCCTACAAGCTCGAGAATTCCAACAAAGAAATCTATAGGGGAAGAGAAATTAATAAATTTGCCAATGTGAGCTTTGGTGCCGATGGTACGAAAACCAGTGACTTGAATGGTAACAATGGCAATTAACGACAATGCCAAAGTTGTATTAAGATCTGCCGTGGGGGCGCGAAAAAAAGGTGTGAATTTGGGGCCTTGATGGTTGTCAGACTGAGGTGTGTCGACGTGAGTGTTTTCTTGAAGTGGTTCTTCATTATGAACAATGGGATCGTTATTTAAAACTCCGCTCTGGCCTGCCTCGTTGGCAAATACTTGAGGTATTAGAGTGTGTTCCTCTATTGAAGATTCGTGGTAAATACCGATACTGCTGACTCCCGGTAATAAACCAAACCAGTTGGAGGTAATGATAAAAAGGAAAATGGTAGTGATTAAAGGGAAGAATTTGGGTCCACGAATACCGGCGATGCTATTAGTTAGATCTTGGAATGATTCAACCAGATACTCACCCAAATGATGCCAAATAGTAGTAGGAATATTATTTTTTTTGGGAGTAGTGGCAGCCAAAGCGAATAATGTTAAAAGCAAAGTAACAATTACCGAACTCAACATGGAGTTAGTAATAGGAAAGTCACCTATTTGGAAAACTTTTTCGGCGGCTAGGCTAATATGTAAACTCATATAAATATTTTAGTTGGAAAATTGAAGCCAAAGTCGATTATATCGGAAAGACAAGTTAAAAGGAACTGTGTTTATTTGAGATTAAATCTTTTGGGAATTAAACGTAGAGGATTCAATTGGAAACGGTCTGTATCATCATGTTTGGTAAAAGAACCGTCTATTTGAAGTGTAGGGCTTAAGGGTATTGAAAATTCAATTATTTTGTGTGGTTGATCAGGGTGGAAAGTTGGACCATTGCCTCGTTTGAGTTGGAATTCTGGTAGTGGTGTAGAGTAAATTTTGAAATTTGCAGGAGTACTTGCAAATCGTGAGCTAGCTAAAATATCTTTGATCGTTGCCATGAGAGTGGTTTGATACTAATACAAAGAATCATGTTTGTCACGCAGAGTAATATACGTTAAAAGATAGTGAGTTTGTTTTGTAAAAAGGAAAATATAGAAAGTTGTCTACTGGAGTTGGGAGATTTTGTCGCGGAGACTTGCTGCAAGTTCGAAGTTAAGCTCTCGAGCAGCTAAGCTCATTTGACGCTTGAGTGCAGTTATAGCTTGCTTAGATTGAGCAGGGGTAAGATCTTCTGAATTAAGAGCAAGAAGATTTTCGATCTCGATATTGGCTTGGAACTTGCGACTTTTGCGAGCTAAACCTGATGGCGAAACATCATCAGCTTTCTTTTCGATTAGACGTTTGCGAATAGGTTTGGAAATAGTGGTAGGTGTTATGCCATGTTTTTGGTTGTATTCTTGTTGCAGTTTGCGCCTGCGAGCGACTTCGTCCATAGATGTTTTCATAGCATCTGTAACTTTATCTGCATACATGATAACTTCACCAGCATGATGTCTGGCGCCTCTGCCCATAATTTGCATTAAGCTGGTGGTAGAGCGCAAGAAACCTTGTTTGTCGGCATCGAGAATCGCTACTAACGAAACCTCTGGCAAATCGATCCCTTCTCGCAATAAATTAACTCCGACGATAACGTCATATTCACCTAGCCTAAGACTAGCTAAGATATCACTTCTCGCTAGAGTATCAACCTCAGAATGAAGATAGTTAACTTTGATTTGGTGATCCTCGAGATATTTGGATAAATCCTCTGCTGTACGTTTGGTTAGAGTCAAAACAAGAACCCGTTCGTGCCGATTGACTCGCTCGTTAATTCTAGCCAATAAATCTGGGATTTGTCCTTCGATAGGTTTGACATGAATAATGGGATCAAGCAAACCGGTCGGTCTAATTAATTGCTGGACGACTCTATTGTTTGATTTATCTATTTCCCATTGAGAAGGTGTAGCACTAACAAAAAGAGTGTGATCGAGGCGAGGCTCAAATTCATCGAATTTGAGAGGTCGATTATCAAGGGCGGCTTGCATGCGGAACCCAAAATCAATTAAGGTTTGCTTGCGAGAACGATCCCCATTATACATACCTCTAATCTGCGGCAAAGTAATATGTGATTCATCAATAACGCAGAGCCAGTCTTTGAAACTATGGTTGAAAAAATCGATAAGAGTGAAAGGGGGATCCCCTATATTGCGGTCATCGAAGTATCGAGAATAGTTCTCAATTCCATTGACGAACCCAACCTCATGGATCATTTCAAGATCATAAGTAACTCTTTGGTGCAGTCTTTGGGCTTCGAGAAGGTGGCCCGTAGCCTTGAGATTTTGGACTTCTTTATCGAGATCTTGTTTGATTTGGGTGAAAATCTCTTCTCGGTCATTGGTTTGAGTTAAATAATGACGGGCTGGATAGATATTGAGTCGAGGGTAATCACTAGAAATCCCCATAGGTGTTGGTGACTGTTCGATGTCTTGAGGAGTTGATCCGGTGAGAATATCAATGGCGGATAATTTGGAAATTGCTCCATGACTACCCCACTGGATTCTGTAACCAAAATCTTGATATGCAGGATAAAGATCGATGAAATCGCCACGCAAGCGATAGGTGCCACGCACAAAGTTCATGTCTGAGCGTTTGTATTGCAATTGTTGCAACCTGATCATGAGTGTGCGTTGATCTAACATCATGCCTGGCATAAGTTCTATAGTTGCTTCCTGATAGTTGATTGGTGAACCTAAATTGTAGATACAAGATACTGAGGCAACAACAATGACGTCTTTACGAGCCAGCAAATTAGCAGTAGCAGCAAGTCGTAACTTATCGATATCTTCGTTAATTTGAGTTTCTTTTTCTATGTATGTATCAGTTTGGGGAATGTAAGCTTCGGGCTGATAATAATCATAATAGGACACAAAGTAACACACAGCGTTATCGGGGAAGAAATCACGAAATTCCTGGTAAAGTTGAGCGGCTAAGGTTTTGTTATGGGAAATGACTAAGGTTGGTTTCTGGGTTTTTTGGATGATATTGGCAACAGTATAAGTTTTGCCACTACCTGTCACCCCAAGAAGAACCTGGTTGGACTTGGGCGATTGGATACCTTGAAGTAACTCTTCAATTGCTTGGGGTTGGTCACCAGCGGGCGTGTATTCGGATTTTAGTTGAAACATCAGAGAGTATTATAAAGGACAAGTTTGAATTAAAGGAATTTGGAAGAGATGAATATTAAAGACTTAGGGATGAAAGGTTTAGAATCTGATATTAGTTTCTAGCAATGGAGGCTGAATCTCTGGCTCGGCAAGATTGTCGGCTTCCATTTGAGCATTGAGGGATTTGATGGCAGCTTCAAGTTGTAGAATCTGGGGGTCCTGAGCATAGGCTGATGGAGTTCCTGGGACGGTTTGAGCTAGGGTTGGACGAGGAATGGGTGTGGAAGTAGGTCGAAGACGAGAATCATTAGACGGTCTAGTTGTATTACTTGACTTGGAAATAGCTATAAAAGCCAAAATAATTAATACAATACTAATAACTGCCAGAGCTACACCAATGATTAGTTTGTTTTTCTTGGATTTGGTAGTTCCTGGAAGCGACTTGAGATTATTAGTTGGCAGTGCTGGTTTGTTATTTTTAGTGGGCAGGGTTGCAGGTTTGGGTGTCAATAGACTTGGAGAGGCGGGGACAGGCGTGGTAGAAGTTGGAATTGGAGGGTTGTTTTCTGGGGTGGTCATTATCGTTTAGTTTTGAAGGTTTTACTTTATTTTGATATTAATGATTTGTAAATTAGTTTTGATATTAATAATTTGTAAATAATCTTAAGAATAATAATCGAACTATTCAATCTTGAGATTGATAACAATTTCGGATAGTCTGGCATTGGTTTCTTTGAGATACTGACGACTTTTTTTGAGTGATGTACGATAAGAATCATATTTGCCGTCGCTATTAATTAAGGGAATTAAGGTTTGAGATTGGTTAAATCCTTGGAGCGCCAATTGATATTTTTGCTCAGCATCGAGGAGCCAGCGGTCAATGTCAGTAGTATCTTTTTTGCCTTCTTTGGCGATACGACGGACTTGCTCAGTAGTAAAGCCAAGCAAATTTACAGTTGTTACCTGATATTCTTGCATGCGGCTATCTAAGATTAGGGCTTGTGTCTGGAGTCCTAAGGTATTAATTGTAGGTATGTTTTTCTCGATTAATTTGGAAACTCTGCTTATATCTTCGATAGTAGATGTTGCTTGGATTTGGGGAATTTGTTTGTCTAGTTGGTCAAGTTGCAATCCTATTTGTTGTTTGAGGGTATCTGCTTGACTAGTGGATAAATAAGGTCCTTTGGCTGTTTCGATACGGGCCAAAAGCATGTTGAGATAATTGATCATGACACTTTGGCGAGCGTTTAGAAATTGTTGGGTAACATAAATAGCCCGAGTTTGAGAAACTAATGTTTTGTACGTTATATATTCACTGCGAGCTGATCTATATTCGACAAGACGTTCACGATAGTTGCTATATTGAGTTTGATAATCAAGACGGCTTTGGTTGTAATCCAAGGCAAGCACTGACTGAGGAGTTAATAACAAAAATAAAACGAAGGTAAATAAGTAAATCAACGATCTAACAGTCATAAGATCATGCTATCATGTTGGGTATAAATTGAGCAAATTAATTGCGGGGAATTTCAACCGCTTCGATCCTTTGGTCAGAGATAAATTTGCTCCACTCTTCAGCTGAATTAATACCTGACTTGAGGGGCGCGTCGATGATTTTGTCGAGTAAAAAGGTAATTACGTTTACCTTGGAAATGGTTGATGATAACCAGACTCCAAGATTGATGAATGGCATAGTAAGAATGGAAAAAAGATTAGCGATAAATCCTTGAGGGGGACGAACAATTAGGAGTTCTTCTGATTGCCATCTTAGCCTGAATCCGAAGAGCATGATCATACTGAGGAACATAAAGAACAATCCTGTGCTGACGATATTGAACTGAAGAAATCTTCTTAAGCTGTATGCAATTAGCAAACAAATGATGACAAAGAAGTATGCATAAATAGTATTGAAAATCAAAGCCCATCTTTGGCGTTGTCCTGAGAAATCAAACTGAACTATAGTTGGAGGTGCGGGTTCTTGGCTGTAGAGCAAGTGATCGAGTTTGGCTACGATTATTTGAGTATTTTTCTCATCAGGAGCTTTGACGGTTAATCCCATAAGTAACATCAATAAAGGGGGAAAAATCAAATTAATGGCTATGGCAACGCCATTGATTTCTTTGGTGACATAGCGTTCGTATGGAAATTCAATGGCTAAGGCAACGAGGACTTTGGTTAGAAATATATAGATAATCGATTGCCAAATGCCACGATTGATGCTTCTACGTGTGTCTTGATACTTGGTTTGGGCTATAGAACTGATATGGGATTTGAAAGTTTCGCGATCCTTAAGAATGGCTTGGGGATTGGGTTCCTGGATAATCAGAGTTTCGAGGAAGAGGAAAAGAGCTGTGTTCTGGCGAACCCACCGATAAATCTTGTTGCGTTGGGGATGAAGACTTAGTTTGTGAATGTGTGAGTTTATTTGATTAAAATTATCTGCAATGTGTTGGATTAATTCGTCTGTTGCTTGATTCCATTGGGGAAACATCAAGAGAAGAATGTCGTATTGAATAATTGGCAGGTCGGACTTGGCAATAGCACGATGAGCTGCAAGATAAATTTGGAGATCTAGTTCTTCAGGCGGAATTTGGGGATCTGATTGAAATTTGAATGTTTTTTTGGCCCAAAATGTAAAAGTTGGTACTAAACATTTTCTGGTCACTGATGGCACAAGTAGTTCTTCAATCTCGGCTGATGCAAGTGAAAAAATCCAGTCTTGAGTCTTGGATGTAATGTATCCGTTGTGTTTGACGGCTTTATTGAGTTTGTCGTATTTGGTAATTACATTAACCAACTGAGCAAATTGCTCACGAGTTACATAATTATTGGGAAGAAAACGAGACCAAGTTAATTCTCGAATCAGACGTTCGGCCCGAACTTCGTTTTTTTGGTTAATAGAATCAGGGCGCTTAAGAGCTCGTTCGATTGCAAAGCGACGGATGACTTGTTCGCCTTTGTTTTCAACTGAAGCTCGGATCTTTTCATAAATTCTGGCGATAAAACCAAAGACTTGAAAAACTTCTAAGGTTTCTCTATTGGTGTGTCTATTTAAACGAGTATATTGTTGATATTTATTTAGTAAATACTGCCCTACATCGTT
>CAZLQM010000018.1:0-20813 GCA_964561945.1 uncultured Gammaproteobacteria bacterium
GTAGTATTAGTGTTTTTAGTTTTACTTTATTTTATAGTGATTTATAGAGTTTATTATCTGCTTAATAATAATGATTTAATTTGGTTGACAATCTACTCTACTACGACAGCATTATTTTTACTTACAAGAATTCTTGTTTCATTTTTTTATAATGATCACCACAAATCCAAACTTAAAATTAAATACCCATCCGTAAGTTTCGTCATTTCGTGTAAAAACGAAGAAGATTCAATTTCTAAAACCATTACTGCTTGTTTTAACTCTGATTATCCTGCAGAAATGAATTGTATCGCGATTGATGATGGTTCTACTGATAAAACTTGGGAAATGATGATTGAATCTAAAAAAGAATATAAAGATAAATTAGAAATAATTAAATTTTATAAGAACCTTGGCAAAAGAGAGGGTATGGCTGCAGGTGTAAAAGCATCTAATAACGAAATTATCGTGTTTGTTGATTCAGATAGTTTCGTTGAAGCTAATGCAGTAAGAATTATGGTTGAGCATTTCATGATTGATAAAAATATTGGAGCAGTGTCTGGGAACACTCTTGTTTATAACGATAATGTAAATTTATTGACCAAAATGCAGTCTGCTCGTTATGGGGTATCATTTGATATCTTTAAATCAGCAGAAAGTGTTTTTGGGTGCGTAACATGTTGCCCTGGTTGTTTTTCTGCATATAGAAGATCAGCTATTCTTGAAGTTATTGACGATTGGTTAAACCAAAGCTTTTTGGGGAGTAAGTCTACGTTTGGTGATGACAGGAGTTTGACCAATTATGTAATGAGAAAGTGGCAAATACTATATTGCCGTCATGCTGTTGCGAAAACTATAGTTCCCGAAAATTACTCAAAATTTTTCAAGCAACAATTAAGATGGAAAAAATCATGGATTAGAGAAGGATTTTTTAATGCCGGTAAAATCATGTGGCGCAAAAATATATTAGCTTCTGCTGCGTTTTACATTAATATCACACTACCGATTTTTGGTCCAATAATATTATTTCGAACATTGTTTTGGAACCCATTGGTATCTAATGACTTACCTTTGTTTTTTATGTTTGGTATTGTTGCAATGTCTGGAATGTTTGGACTATATTATTATCTTATCTCTGCTAATAAATATTGGTGGCATGTAATTGAATTTTCTGTTTTTTATGCACTCGTATTAGTCTGGCAAATGCCTTATGCAATTTTGACTGTTAAAAATACAAAATGGGGAACAAGATGAAAACAAATATATATGCCCATCGTGGGCCAATAAAACTTTGGAAAATTAATTTTTTAGCTGCTGTTTTGATTTTATTTACCCTTCTTGGATTCAAAACATATCCTCAAATTAGTGATTATATTCGCAATATTAATATTACTTATGCTGACTATAATGTAGAAATTAAAATAGATTCTGCAAATAAACCAAGTAATGAAAATGCAATTGCAATTCCAATATTAATGTATCACGGTATAACCAGCACCGAGGATTCTGTTAATACTACTAGAAAAAATTTTGTGGCTCATATGGAAATGATAAAAAGATTAGGATTCCAAACAATTAATTTAGATCAGTTTAATAATTGGCTAGATGGAAATATAGAGTTACCAGCTCGATCAATAATAATTACTTTTGATGATGGCCGGAAAGATAGTTATTATCCAACCGATGATGTATTCAAAAAGCTTGGGTTTAATGCAACTATTTTCGAGGTGAGTGGAAAGCCAAATAACCGTGACCATTTTTATTTAAGTTGGAATGAGTTAAAAAACATGCAAAATAGTGGTCGTTGGGATATTCAAGCACATGGACAACATTCTCATGATCGAATTCCTGTTGATGCAGATGGAAACATTGGAAGATTTCTTTCATCACGTCAATATAATGAAGGATCTGGATTAGAATCTGAAGAAGAGTTCGAAAGGAGAGTATTGAAAGATTATTTAAATAATATTAACGACTTGAAATTTAGGCTCGGAATTGATCCTAAATACTATGCTATTCCACTTAATCAATATAGTGATGTGGCAATAACAAATCAAACATCTGAACTAAGTTTTAATAATAAAGTTATTAAGAAATTATTTAAATTAGCTTTTATTCAGCAGCTTTTAGGACCTGATATTGAACGTCCAAACAGTGATGTTTACAACTACCGCGATGTTGATCGTCACCGAGTTGTAAGAGTCGAACCTATGAATATAAGTGCTGACAGTCTCGAAAAACTTTTGCTTAAACAAGAACCCAAACCCATAAATCTAAACATAGAAACCCCACTAGATCTTAGTGACTCTATTGTTATGTCATTATATGGGAATACTTCGGTTGAATCTGATCATCTATTGTTTTTTAATCAACCTGAATATGATATTGTTCGCACATTATATGGTGGCAGCCATTGGAAAAATTATAAATTTGATGTGGACATAGAAAGAGTTTCTGGCAAATCGGCTGGTCTACTTATATATTATTTAGACGACAAAAATTATGTTTCATTGATTATGTCAGATAATTCACTTGCTTTGATTGAATTAGTTAATGGTGTTGAAAAACAGCTTGTACCAGAATTCGTCAATAAATATTTAGTAAATGGGCGTCAGAAAATTACGATCAAGGTTGTGGATCAAAAAGCTACTATTTATGTAAATAATAAGCGGATCTTTAATTCAATTGCGATAAATGAAAGTCATGGATACGCTGGAATTACCATGTGGGATGATAATAAGCAATCAATTGCGAAATTATATTCGTTAAGCATTCAACCTGCAATTTAGTTAGAATTAAGAAATGAAATATTTGGTGGTAATTGTTTTTGCATCAATTATAGGGACATTGATATTAATAAAATTATCTGAAGTTAAACCAATAACCCAAATAAGTTTGAACGATTCAATCTCAGTAACTTCTACGCCGCTGACGAAACCTTCGCCTTCGGTAGTCGTCACAAAAGGATCACAAAAAACAGATGCTCAATCAGAATTGTTTAAAAATTTTAAAGTAGGAGATGTGCTTGAAGAAGCTTCATCAATGTATAACTCAAAAAATAAATACTGGTGGCTGAGTTCTGGCGGACAACTATATTGGGAAAATGATGCACTTACTACAATCTGGGGTGAAACTTCAGAAAATGATAAATGGCGACGTCTTTATGCGGATAGTAATCCTATTGATACTGATAATGGATTACATCCTCAAAATATATTTAGGCTCGTATCTAAATCAAGTTTTCTAAATTATTCTCAGCAGGTCTATTTTTGGGTTGAATCTATTAACTTATCAATTAGTCCGCAAAGAAATGAATCAAATGGGATATTACTTTTTAATCGGTATCAAGATGAGAACAATCTATATTATACGGGGATAAGAGTTGATGGTAATTTAGTGCTTAAGAAAAAAATTAAAGGACAATATATTACATTAGCAATTAAAAAAATCTATAATGGTGACTATCATCTAAATAATAATCCAAATCTAATTCCTAGAAAAAAATGGATTGGCCTGAAAAGTGAAATTAAAAATGTTGATAACGGTGTAAATATCGCAATATATCTTGATCTTAATAATTCGTCGTCATGGAAGAAGTATATTGATTTTACAGACTATGGTCAAAACGATAACCCCATACTTCACTCTGGAAGTGTTGGGATAAGAACTGATTTTATGGATGTTCAGTTTAAAGATTTCAAAGTTCTGGAGTTATAATTAATATTTTGAATAAAAGCTGATGATTAAAATCATATAAATAAAACTGTGAATAAGGATTTTAGTTCGAGCCAAATAGTGATAAACCAATTGGAAGGCTATAAAAGTGATGATAAAGCATCAATATTTTCAAGTTTTTTTAAAACTGGTAAAGGAGAATATGGAGAAGGTGATGAATTTGCTGGAATTACTGTGCCAGAGATTCGTGCTGTGGCTAAGAAATATAGGGACTTAGATTTGAGCGAGGTTCAAAAGTTGTTAGAAAGTAAAATCCATGAATACAGATTATGTGGACTACTAATTTTGACTTATAAATTTCCTACATTAAATGAAATTGAAAAACTTGAAATTGTTAATTTTTACTTGACAAATATCAAGCATATAAATAACTGGGATTTGGTGGATCTGTCTGCATATAAGATACTGGGAGAATATTTACTAAATCATGATGATTTGATGAATAAAATTAGAAAAATGGCACTCTCAAAGTGTATATGGTCACGACGCATTGCAATGGTAAGTATGTTTGAGTTGATTAAGAATGGTAAATTTAAGGAACCATTTGAAATTATTGAAATTCTGATTAACGACCCTCATGATTTGATACACAAAGCGGTAGGTTGGATGTTACGTGAAATTGGAAAACGTGATGAGTTAAAACTTACTAAGTTTCTTGACACTCATGCTAAGTCGATGCCACGAACTGCTTTGCGCTATGCAATTGAAAAATTAAATGACGATCAGCGTCTTTATTATCTGCAGTTAAAGAAGAAATCTCTTGAATCCATATTGTGAGCCATCTGCTAGTCTGATATATTGTATCCATGAGGTCATATTTAACTGAGATGATTGGAACTTTGATATTGAGTTTGGCAGTGATGGCAAGTTTTCAATCAACTGTGATCGCAACGCCTTTAGTTGCGGCCTTAACTCTAGGATTATTGGTGTATTTGTTAGGTCCAATATCAGGTTGTCATATAAATCCCGCGGTTTCCTTTGGGCTTAAGTGGGCTAATCTGATTAATACTAAGCAATTATTCGGTTATGTCATTAGTCAATTTGCAGGAGCAGGCGTAGCGTATCTTATCGCAACTAGTATGTTAGGAATTACATGGGCAGCACCACAGGCAAGTGCTGGCATGATGACAGGAGTTGGAGAAATACTTGGAACTACAATTCTAGTGATGGGGGTAACAATGGTGGTCATGAATAAAATTTCCTATTCACTATCAGGTCTAATAATAGGTTCAAGCTTGTTATTAGGAATTGTTATCGCCGCGACAACTGGAGCCGGGGTCCTCAATCCGGCTGTTGCGATTAGTTTACGATCAGGCTCAACTACGTATTTAATATCACCATTAATCGGAGCAATTCTTGGAGTAGAGATTGCTAAAATGCTCAAAAATCGGGAGTAATAAATAAAAATATGAATCAAATCATTATTAATGGTGGAAAAAGTTTGAATGGGGAGATATGGGTTGCAGGAAACAAAAATGCAGTCTTGCCATGTTTAGCTGCTAGCATTATGACAAAAGAAACTTCAATTTTTCATAATGTACCAGATATTGAAGACGTTAAATCTTGTATTGAAATACTTGTAGATTTAGGCGTCGATGTACAACGGCCTGATGCCCATACATTGGTAATTAATCCGATGGCATTAAATAAATTTGAGCTTAATCCTAATTTAGTAGCAAAATTGAGAGCTTCTATCCTTTTCTTGGGTCCATTGTTGGCTCGAACCAGACAGGCAGTAATGAGACATCCCGGTGGATGTATTATCGGAAGAAGACCTGTTGGAACTCACTTTGAGGCGATTCGGATGTTGGGTGGAAATGTAACAACTACTGAGGATAATTATATTGCCAGTTTAAGCAGTGAACGGAAAAGTGAAGTTTTTTTGGATGAAGTATCAGTTACAGCCACAGAAAATGCTATGTGTCTAGCTGCATCACTCGTTGGGAAAACAGTAATTATGGGAGCAGCATGTGAACCTCATATTGTTAATTTGGCTCATTATTTGATTGCAATGGGAGCGAAAATCAAAGGTGCGGGAACAAATCGTATAGAAATTGAAGGAACGACTGAATTACATGGTGCTGAACACCATATTGCGTATGACTTCATTGAGACAGCCACTTTTGCATTTATGGCAGCAGCTACACAAGGCGAAGTAACAATTCACAATGCCGTGGAAGAAGACTTCCATATGATTGGCGTATATTTGAAATCCTTTGGTTCAAGTTTTGAATTTGTTGATAATAATACATTAGTGGTTAAACCTGCGACACTCCATTCGCCTACCAACATCAAAGAAATACAAACTAGACCATGGCCAGGATTCCCATCAGATGCAATGAGTCCTATGATCGTATTGGCAACACAAGCGAGTGGAATGACTCTATTCCATGAATGGATGTATGAAGGAAGATTATTATTTACAGATATGCTAGTAGCTATGGGAGCCAATATTATTACTTGCGATCCTCATCGGGTAATTGTAAGTGGCATAACAGCATTGAGATCTAAAAATCTTGTTAGTCCTGATATTAGGGCTGGAGTTGCATTGGTTTTGGCAGGATTGCTAGCGGATGGCACAACCGTAATTGATAATGCTCACTTGGTCAGAAGAGGATATGAAAACATTGCTAACAGGTTAGCTGGACTAGGGGCAGATATCAGAGAAAATTAATTTTGCTTGTTTGATTGAAAAAAATTTTGTTTGGTTTTTTTCCAAAATGAATTTTGTCTACAGAGGAATTGAATATCTTTTGGATTTAAAAGTATTTTTTCAATAAGATATTCTAAATAGATATTGTTCTGTGAACCTTTGAAAAGAATAATCGAATTGGGCTTAATTAAATCTATCAATGGTGCTAAGGCTTCTTCTGAGGTCAAATATGATTTTATTGAGTTGTCATTTAATGATTTAAATTCTTGACCTACAGTTAAAATATGGGGGGTAACAGATTTCGCAAGTTGGATGACTTCATTATGAGCATATTCACTTGACTGCCCGACTTCACGCATGTCACCCAAAACTGCGATTTTATTAGTTGAATTAAGTTGTTTTAATAATTGAAGTGCATCTAGTGTAGATTCATATGATGCATTATAGCTCGAATCAATAATGTGAGTTTTTTTAATACCAGTCAAAAGAGTCATTCTTCCGGCTGGTATTGCAAAATTTTTGTTGAGGTTTTGAGTTGATTGTTCTAGAGAAATCCCCAAAGCAAAGGCTGTCGCTACTGCAGAAGCTAAATTGTAAGCATAGGCTTTGCTCAGTAAATATTTGTTAAGTGTTATTGTGTATGTTTGATTATTAAATTGAATATCGACTATCGTTCCTTTATTAATACTAGTTTTGTATTTTTTAATCTTAAAATTAGATTGGGGATTTTGGCCAAAAGTAAGAACTTGTGCCTTAGCAGGTTTAATGGCATTAAGTATTATTTCTGAATCAGAGTTTATTATCGCGAATTCTGTTTCACTGAGTGAATTAATTAATTTGGATTTTTCTTTAGCAATAACTTGTTTGATAGCTTGATGTCTATAGGCACCAGATATTTCGAAGGCTATTAAATGATCATATGCCTGACCGTGTACTGTAGATATATTTGTGAAAATCCCAATATTGGGTTTGATAATTTTGAGCAAGTATTCCATATTACGAGGTGATTTTGGGCTATCTATTCCCATCTCAATCACGTATGCATCGTATTTATTCCGATCAGTTAGTAATTTTAAGGGAGTAAGAATAATCATTCGTAGCCAATCACTTAGTGAATAGTTAATAGGTTTGATTCCAAGAATATCTAAAGGTATGCCTGTTTCGGAATTACCAAAATTACAATTTTTAACTTTTAGCAAATCGCCAATAGCAGTCACAATTGCTTCGCGAGTTGAGCTTTTGCCTGCTGATCCTGTTATTCCAATGATTTTAGCATTCGAATTTTTGGAGAGTTGGATTTTAGCTGCAATTCGAAAATATGTAAGCACTAAATTTTTGATATTCATATGATTAATTGTATCAGCTAAGCATAAATTTCACTGGTACTATTATATATATGAGAGAGAAAATTCTAAGTTTGGTCACCTTATTGGCTTTGGTAATTAGTAGTTTATTAATAGGTCAAGGTCTTCAATATTGGCAATCTAGAAAAACTATAACCGTCGCGAATAACAATAAAGATAATTTAAAGAATTTATTTTTTGTTAACAAAGTTGTAGACGGAGACACAATACATGTAAATAAAAATGAGGAAATTATTAAAGTAAGGTTGATTGGTATTAATACACCCGAGACAGTTGACCCACGTAAAGGTGTGGAATGTTATGGGATTGAAGCTAAGAATTATATATCAAGTTTGTTATTAGAGAAGTGGGTGGAAATTGAAACTGATCCAACTCAAGATCACTATGATAAATACGGTAGATTACTAGGATATGTTTTTGTGGATAGAAAAAACATCAACCTTGAGATGATTCAAGAAGGTTATGCTTATGAATATACTTATAAATTACCTTATAAATATCAAGATGAGTTTAAATTAGCAGAGACAATGGCCAGAAATGAAGAAAAGGGCTTATGGAATAAAAATACTTGTAATGGAGATAAGTAATATAAAATAATTGAAATGGGAAATTATTAAGATCCTCAGGAATTAGGATATGAGACCGCATTATTAACATCGTCGGAATTTATACGATGTTGTGCAACCGCGGCGTTAGCAATTTGAGTAGCTTTTGGATCTCCATAAGGATAGATGATAATCATATTTGAGCTCTCTTTGGACATTTCTGCTAAATTCTGTAATTCACGTAACTGCATGCCATATGGGGATTGTTCTAAAATCTTACTGGCTTCTGATGTAAGCTCGGCGACTTCGAGTTCTGCTTGTGCTTGGATTCTCTTAGCTTGGGCTGTTCGGTTAGCTCGGGCAATAACAGCTAATTCCTCGATTAATTCCTTGGGTGTGTCTATATCGGTGATCCGGACAGCAAGCACGTTGATTCCATAGCCTGCAGCTTGAGAATCAATTTGTTCTCTTAATTGTTTGGCGATTTCATCACGATTACTCAACAGTTCTTTGAGCTCTAGACTGCCAATTGTATTCTTAAGTGCTTCAGTTGACATCCAAATTACTGTCGAAAGATAGTCTTTGACGTTTACAACTGCTTTTTGAGCATCTTCAACTTGATATTCCAGTGCCGCGGTTACTTTGGTGGGGACATTATCTTGAGTGAGTGTAGCTGTGGCTTCGACTTGTTGAGTCATAATTCTAATGTCTACAATACTTGCGGCAGAAAATATAAACGGAGGAATTACAAAAAAACCTGGACCTTTGATCCCCGAGTATTTACCAAGTCGCAGTAAAACCAATCGCTCCCATTCCGGCAAAACATAGAATATGCCTGAAACAATAATTGAAATCCATAGATTGATTCCAAACAGAACTAGAAAGATAAGCGTGGTAGCTGGATTTTCGCCGAAAGAAGAGGCTAGCGGTAAAATACTGATGGTCGACAACCCTAAAAATGTAACAATGAACGATAAAGTTCTAACGAACGTCTGAACTGTATTAAGAGATGTATACATGAATTTATATTACCACCACTTCACCTAGAAGTTAATAATTATTTATAATTTGAGGTACAATTAGTTGAATGATTAAACGCATTGCGCATCGAATTCACAGGGTGGGTTTCCAGCACGCTTGGCGTGGACTTATATATTCGTTTACAACTCAACCCAATTTTCAAATACATATTGGCATTAGTCTATTGGTGATTATTGCAATGATTTATTTCCCGTTATTATTATGGGAACGTGTGGTGCTCATTTTCTGTATTATCATTGGTCTGTTAGTAGAGATGATAAATACAGCTATTGAATCAGTGGTCGATCTGGTAACAAATGAATGGCGACAATCTGCCAAAATTGCTAAAGATGTAGCTGCAGGAGCGATGCTATTGACTGCTTTTGCTACTGTAATTGTTGGTTTGATGATTCTTGGACCACACTTCTTGCACTTATAAAAACGTGAAATTAAGTATTTGGTGGCATGGCTCGACTGGGGTACAATCTAAGTTGGTTTAGCGAATAAAAATAATATTATGTTTTCGTACTTAGGTTTTTTGATTTTTTCATTTGTCATCAACAGTTTGGCTATTGTTCCGTTTATTAATGCTCTTTATTCATTAAAAATGAAGAGATTATTTCAAACTACTACAGCACCAACTGGAGAAAAAACACCCATATTTGACTCATTTCATAATTGGAAAGTGGGAACTCCTGTTGGTGGCGGCTTACTAACAATAGTTACAGTAAGTGGATTGTTTGCGATATTATTAACTTCATTAAGTAGATTGGGGGTTCATATAAGTTCAGCTCACCCTATTAACTGGGAGATTGGTCTGATTTTTTTTACTTTTATATCATTTGGGATTTTAGGACTATACGATGATATTAAAAAAGTTTTGGTTTTGAAAAAAGACCACTTCTTTGGCTTAAGGATGATTCACAAATTAATAATTCAACTTATTCTGGGACTGATTGTAGGATGGATTTTATATGCACAACTAGGAATCGATATATTACACATATCATCAACAAATATTGTGTTGCATCTAGGGATATTTTTTATTCCCATCGCAGCTATTGTAGTTGTGGGATTTGCAAATGCATTTAACCTGACTGACGGACTTGATGGACTCTCAAGTGGATTGTTAATTATTTGTTTGTTTGTCTTTTGGACGATATCACATTCATCATTTGATACAGTTTTGTCATTATTTATTTCTCTTTGGATTGGAGCTTTAATTGCGTTTTTGTATTTCAACATTTATCCTGCGCGTATTTGGCTAGGAGACGTAGGCGCTCTTTCTTTCGGAGCAACGCTTGCCGTTGTGGCGTTACTCCTAGGGAAAATATTAGTTTTATTTATAATCGGAGGAATTTTTATTGTCGAAGCGGGAACAAGCGTAATACAACTATTTAGTAAACGTTTCTATGGGCGGAAGGTTTTCCCCGCAGCACCAATCCACTTAACACTACAAAAACATGGATGGGAAGAACCCAAGATTGTTATGCGTGCTTGGCTAGCTGGTTTGATGTTGGGAATCTTGGGATTATGGATGGCTACTTTGTAATTTATGAATGAAACTGAAATTTTGGACTTGCTTAAATTAAATGAAGAAGTTTATAAGTTGATTGACGGCTATTTAAATATTCGATTTAGTAATTTAAAGTGTAGAACTCCATATTGGCGTGATAAAAATTTTGTCGATAAATCAAAAAATATTAAAGGCTTTCTTGGGGGAAAGGGACTTCCTGTTGAAATTGAGGAAGAGATATTTCGGAAAATTGATAAATTAAGTGACGATCAAATGCCAAATTCTAACAAAGAACTGTTTGCGTGGTTAAAAAAAAGTAAGATCGGAGTTGACTGCTCTGGACTTGCATTTGCAATACTAAGATCAATTGCGAGTACGAGGGGAGATCATGAATGGGAATCGCGGATTGTTGCGACTTCTGGTGGAAATTTGAATAATGAAAAACGATTCCGAACAAATGCAAACACATTAACGAGTGATGTTAATTCTAGAAAATTATTAGCCAGTGAAAGACTCCGACTAGGTGATCTTTTTAGACTTATGAGCGGAAAACATGTTATGATAATTTTGGGTGAGCTGAAAAATAAAACTTATTATATTCATAGCTCAGGAGAAACAGTAATTGAAGGAGTTCATATGGGTTATTTTTATAAAATAGATGAAGATAACTTAGAATTTGACAAGGAAGATATATTGAAAAACGAGAGTACGTGGAATGACGTAATTAATGAGGAAAATGAAGACGGAGTATATAGGATGAAAGGTTGGTAATAATTTTACTTATCTTCTTCAATTAGTCGGACTGTGACTGGATCAAGGGATGTGATTTCAACTTCTGCAGCGCATTGCGGACATTCCAAAATGTCTCCAACGATATCACCGTCTGAGATACTTATAGAAAGACTTCCGCAAGTCGGATCAGGACATTGGTGTTTGGAAATTTGAGGCATAGCGTTTAGTTGATTATTATGGCTATAATTTGTAACATATGGCAAGTATACATTCAATATGGGATTATAGTTCTGTTTTGGATGATGTTCTGGATGAGGATAAAAGAATCTGCCTAGGTGAAGGCGAAACTGATTTACAATTGATTGGCGATATTTATCTAAAGCGTGAAGATAAAAACCCTACTGGAAGTGTTAAGGATAGAGGGACATCATATCAAATTAGTATTTTGAAAGATAAAGGATACAATCACTTTGTACTGCCGTCAAGTGGAAATGGAGCAATTAGTGCTGCAAGATATTGTCAAGCTGTTGGGGTTAAGTTTAGTGCTATTGTTTCGCAAAGTATTGATAAAATGAAACTCGCAAAACTAGCCGAAACAAATGCCGAGATTATTTTCGATAGCCAGCCGACGAAATTTGCACATCGATATGCTGTTAAAGAAAATGCAATTAACTTGAGACCTTCAACTAGTGATATCGGGACGATAGGATATAGGACATTAGCTCCTGAGTTGTTTAAACAGTTAGGACAAGTACCTGGTGCTATTTTTTTTCCTGTTTCAAGCGGAACAACATTTGTCGGTACATATGAAGGATTTGAGTTGATTGACATGGGGAAACCACAGTTCTTCGCAGTTCAAACAAGTTCTGTCCACCCAATATCTGGCTCACTTGATAATAATTTTATTGAAGAAAGTACTAGTTTGGCTTCTGGAATAGTAGCTCGAGCAGTGCCTCGTAAAAGTAAGATTTTGGAAATAATCAAGGAGACACTTGGAGGCGGAATTGTGGTTAATAATAGTCAGATTAAGGATGCATATAATTGGCTTCATAATAACGGAATTAATTCAAGTTATGACGGAGCAATAAGCGTGGCTGGTGCTTGGAAAAAAATAATTGAAGGAAATATTAATGGACCGATCGTGTGTTTAGTTACTGGTAAGAATCGATAAAATGAATAATGAATTATTAAATTTGCTACCCAAATGTGTATTTTTTGTAACTCCTGAGATAAGCCAAGCATTGGGAATTATTGAGCTTGTTCCACAAGTAAAAATAATTACAGGCCAAACACACCCTTTGATTCCATATTTGAGGGAAAATGGTAATCATATATTTTGTTTGGAAGAAACCATTAACAGAGAAAATTTTAATTGGAAAAACAGCGCAAGTATCTTGGCATGTGAAGAAAGCTTGAGTTATATCAAAGAAAAGTCTCAAGGGAAACAACCTGCAGTTGCATGTTTTAAACCCAGTCCAAAGTTGGATCTTATTTGTAAAGGAAATGGTTTTTTGCAATTATCAGGACAACCATCTTTGAATAGGTTGTTTGAAAATAAATTACTGTTTAACGATATGTGGAGTGGAAAAGTTCCGACAGTACCTGCAATTATTGATTATTCAAATAACTTATTGACTAATAATTTAGCCTTGGGCTGGCTTGACCAAGAAGGTGTCGTGATTCAACACGAAAGAGGTTGGGCAGGGCAAGGAACAATTATATGCAAAAACAGGGATGAACTTAAGTCAACGTTACAAAATGAAAATAATAATAAGATTAAAGTTAGTAAATACATCAATGGCAGTACTTATACTGTTAATTTTGTAATTGGAAAAAATAGATTTTGGATTGGTGAAATAGCAAAACAAATCAATTCGCCGACTCCCGATTTTGGGCCAAGTGAGTCGACGACATGTGGGCGTAAATGGCCCAGTGGTTTGTCTAACAAAGTTAAACTAGATATTAATAATTTGGTCACTGAAGTATGTTATGTAATGCAAACCAAAGGATATCGGGGTTTTGCTGGGGTTGACTTGATAATTGATGATGAAGATAGGTCAATTTATTTACTTGAAGTAAATCCTAGATTAACTGCTTCAGAGTCGTTTCTGACGCGTCTTGAATTGAATAATAATCTCACTCCCTTAAGCCTGTTACATTATTTGAGTTTACTAGACATTGATAGTGAATATGAAAATTCAGTTGAATATGCTTTCGACTCGATTTGTGGAACGCAATTATTAGTTAGAAATACCAGAATTAATGGCGCAAAAGTTTGCAAAGCTCTAATACCTGGCAAATATATTTGGTTGGAAGATGAGCTTATATTCTCTGAGAACGGATACGTCAAGTTGAGTACAGATTTTGTAATTTGGTCTGCAGGAAATAAAGAAATAAGTTTTAATGAAGAATTGATTAAGATTGAGACAATCGGTGATTATGATTTCAAAAGTCAGAAATTATTAAATGAATTTATCAAATTAAAAAATTCAATTATATGAAGATAAAGCACCAACCAAAATCTAAGTATAAATTTACATTTGCACCTCCGTGGAGAGGTGTAGATTTAAGCTTACTCCTGATTGTTATTGCATTGGCTTCTCTAGGTGTACTATTAGTTTATAACGCATCACTAGTCGAGGCGAATAGTAAATTCGGAGATCCATGGCATTTTGCAAAGCAACAATTGCTATGGTTGGGAATAAGCACAGGAGCCATGTTTGTGACGATGTCTTTACCACTTGAATGGTGGAAAAGAAATGCAAAGCTTTTCTTGTGGATTACAGTTTTTCTACTGGCAGTAGTGCTTTTGGGGAGTAAAACATTAGGAGCAAAGCGGTGGTTGAGTGTTGCAGGTTTTAATTTGCAACCAAGTGAACTAGCTAAAATTAGTTTATCTGCTTATCTAGCTAAATTATCATTTAATGGAACAACTAGTATTAAGAACTACTTCATCACTGCAGGATTAGTACTAATACTGATGATCCTTCAACCTGACATGGATACAATGATAGTGTTAGCAGCAAGCGTTGGGATAATTTACTGGTTATCTGGAGCTCCTACCAAGCACCTAGTTTATTTGATTGGAGTTGGAATATTGGGAGGGCTAGGATTAATTTTATCAAGTTCATATCGAATGGACCGATTAACTTCATTGTTAAATGTAACGGGAGATACACAAGACACAAGTTATCATGCATGGCAAGTCTTAATTGCTCTCGGTAGTGGGGGTTTGTTTGGCACAGGGCTAGGACAATCAAGACAGAAATATGGCTTTTTGCCTGAGGTGGCAGGAGATTCTATCTTTGCGATTATTGCCGAAGAATTGGGATTCATTGGAGGCGCAATCTTAGTGCTAGCGTTGCTGTATGTAATTTTGCGCAGCTTGAGAGCTGCTGGTCGAGCAGAAGACAAATTTGCCCAATTATTTGGTGCAGGACTGACTACTTGGTTGGCAGTACAAATATTAGTTAATATTTTTTCAATCGTAGGATTGATTCCTTTGAGTGGAATAACTCTTCCATTCATCTCCTATGGCGGTTCGTCGTTATTAATAACTATGGCTACTATGGGAATTATATTGAAGATTTCTAAAAATGAGGATAACTCTGTCTCTGGCAGGAAGAATTGGAAACGTTCATAATAAGTTGATATGAGTTGCAAAGTTTTAGTAACTGGGGGTCACTTGACTCCTGCGTTAGCTACCATTGACGTTTTGATGAGAGAAAAAATTGAAATCGTTTTCGTGGGCAAACCAAAAAACCAAGGAATAAACGATGATGAAAATGAAATGATTAAACGAAATATTGTTTTTCGGGAGTTAAGAACTGGTAAACTGCATCGTCATTCATTTATTAAAGCCTTTTTATCATTATCGATTCTGCCTCTGGCTTTAGTAAATGCAATTAAAATTATTAAGGAAACTAAGCCTAGCGTAATCTTGAGTTTTGGCGGATACATCAGTGTTCCATTGGTGTTCGTAGCATGGTTATTGAGAATTCCAAGTATTACACACGAACAGACAAAAGGAGCTGGACTTGCAAATAAAATTAATGGCTTATTTGTAAGGAAAATTGCTTTAGCATTTGAAGATAGCGAGAAATTTTTTCCTACAAAGAAAACAATATTGTTGGGTAATCCAATCAGGTTAAATATAGTCAATGATAATAAAGAGTGGATTCGTGAAATTGACAAGCCATTTTTGTACGTCACTGGTGGACATCAAGGGTCTGAGTCAATTAATAAAGTCATATTTAATATCCTTGATAAATTAATTAAAAAAATTAATGTCATACATTCAATCGGTGTAAGTGAAAGATTAGACAATGATTGGCAGTTGGCAATAAAGATGATGAATTCATATCGCGGAAAATATCTTGCTCAGAAATATTTTAATAGTAATGAAGTTGGTCAGGTAATGAAGAACTCAACTCTTATTGTTTCTAGGGCGGGTGCTAACACTTGTACCGAAATAGCGCACTTAAACAAACCATCTATTCTAATCCCGTTGCCAGATGGTCAAAATAATGAACAACTTACCAATGCAAAATTGCTAGAAAAACTTGGTATGGCAAATGTAATTTTACAAAAAGACTTAAATGAATTTAGTTTGTTTAATAAAATTATTTACATGTACAAAAATTTAAATGACTTTAATTCAGATATGAATGAGGTCAGGAAGTTTTTCCCTACAGATGCCGCTGAAAAATTAGCTCAACTAGTAATTTCATTATGCAAAAAATAGTATTTCGTCATAGTTTGCAAAGAAAAAGGAATCGGAATAATTTATCTTGGTACTCTAATGCAGATATTCGCGAACTAGTTAAGATTATAATAGTACTTGGCCTTGCATTTAGTGGTGTAATTCTTCTAATTATTGGTTACTATTGGGTTAAGGTTGATGATATAAAATGTCAAACTCAACGTGGTAGATGTACTCCTGAAATGATAAGTTGGCTTAATTCTTTTGATGGCAGCCCTGCTCCGTGGGCTATGTATAAAATTAATAACGAGCTACAATCTGAGTTTAAATTTGTTGAAGAGACTCAAAGTCAAATTCTCTGGCCTTCTTCGCTAAAAGTAGAAACTGTGATTAAAACTCCTGCTTTAACGATTACAACTCGTGAACTATCGGTCGTAGGTATATATTATTTGGTGAGTTTTGATGGAATACTTATGGAAAAAATTACAAATGCTACCGATCCAATTTTGACTTTGGAAAATATTAAAACTCCTTTGGGTCAAAAATTGGAACAGGTTAACGTAAATGCTATACAAATTGCGTATCACATGTCTTTGTTAGGTTATAAATTTCAAGCTAGAACAATTGATAACAATCTATACGTGAAGAATGAGAATACTACAGGCAGTAATGCTATTTGGTTCGACCTCGAAGATTTGCGTACACCAGCGGAGTTGGTTAGTTCTTATCAAGTAATAGCTCGACAGCCAAATATTGCGAATACGTCTTTGACGATTGATATGCGTTACAATAGACCTGTAATCAGAGATTTTGAGCCTGCTGTGGCCGGAGATTCTACTGGAGCAAACTAACAGGATAGATTGATTGAAATTAATTTTGATTGTTTAGTTAGTTTGGGTTATTCTTATTATTGAGCCACATGTGTGGTGATATCTATTTATTATTTATGGCAAGACCGTACATCATTTCTGCACTCGATATAGGTAGTTCAAAGATTGCGACACTTATTGCACAAAAGAATCCAGAAACCGGAAGAATTACAGTGATTGGCGCTGCTTCGTTACCGAGTAAGGGCATAAAAAAGGGTCAGATTATTAATATTGAAGAGGTAACTCAGACCTCAGTTGCGTGTGTCGAAGCTGCGGAGAGAATGGCTGGTGTGAGTATCGGCAGATTAATTGTGAATATCAGTTCAGTACAAATTTCTTCTTTAAATAGTCGTGGAATTGTGGCTGTATCAACTCCTGGTGGAGAAATAAACCAAGACGATGTAATTAGAGTTGTGGAAGCTGCTCAAGCAGTTTCGTTGCCAAGCACACAGGAAATTTTGCACGTATTGCCAATGAATTTTACGTTAGATGCCCAAACTGGGATTCGAGACCCAATCGGGATGTCTGGCGTGCGATTGGAAGTTGATACTCATATTATTATGGCGTCATCGGTGTTAGTAAGAAATATTGCTAAGTGTGTAAGCGAGATTGGAGCTCAGTTAGATCAAGTAGTTTTTAATGGAGTTGCGTCTTCATATAGCACTTTGACTGAAACAGAGAAAGAGCTTGGGGTTGTAACTGTTGATATTGGAGGGGGAACTACTGATCTTGCAATTTATTCTGAAGGGAGTTTGGCTTATTCTGCTGTAATTCCAGTTGGTGCTAAGAATATTACAAGTGACTTGGCGATAGGTCTACGAGTTTCTTTGGAAAGTGCTGAGAAAATAAAATTATTATTGAGTGAGCCTCAAACTAAAATTTCTATGCCTGAAGATATGCTCGATGAACCCCCAAATCGAAGATCCAAACTTGCTGAAAAGAAAAAGGAAGATATGTTGGACCTGTCTAGTTTGCAGTTAAAAGAAGAAGTAGGTGATGTCTCGAGGAAAACATTAATAGATGGGATTATACGTCCTAGGTTAAATGAAATATTTGATTTGGTTGGAGCTCATATTAAGAAAAGTGGTTTTGGCCATACGATCCCTTCTGGTTTGGTCATATGTGGCGGTGGAGCAATGAGCGTGGATCTATTAGAAAGCTCTAAGAGGCGACTGGCTCTCCCCTGTAGGATTGGAACTCCAAGTGGTGTAACAGGTCTGATTGAGGATGTTTCAAGCTCTGCATACGCAACTACGATTGGTTTATTGTTATTTGCAATGGAACAAGATGCTACTGGTGAATCAAGCGGAAAAATGTCATTTAATAGGAGTGGTGCTAATTTGGGAACTGGGATAGTTAGTAAAATTGTAGATATGATAAAATCCTTATTGCCTTAATATTTATTAGGCATATTCACTTTGTATGGCATTGGTAAAACCTCAAGTAAATAATGTAGCAAGAATCACTGTTGTTGGAGTGGGGGGCGGTGGGAGTAATGCTGTTGAAACTATGGTGAGGAATGAAAAAATAACAGGAGTTGAGTTCGTTGTAGTTAACACTGATGCTCAATCACTGCTATCAAGTAAGGTTCCAAATAAGATTCAAATAGGAGATGGAATAACTCGTGGGCTTGGAGCTGGAGCCAACCCAGATGTAGGCGGACAAGCAGCTGAAGAATCCCGAGAGAAGATCAAAGAGCATTTGGTTGATTCTGATATGGTATTTGTTACTTATGGGGCAGGAGGCGGAACTGGCACAGGAGCTGCGCCTATCGTCGCAGAGATAGCAAAAGAATTGGGAGCATTGACTGTAGCAATTGTGACTAAACCATTCACGTTTGAAGGAACACGACGAATGATGATTGCAGAGGAAGGAATTGAGATGCTTAAAGAAAAGGTGGATACAATGATCGTAATTCCTAATCAAAGATTGCTTGAGGTTGTGGATAGAAAAGTGAGTTTGCTTGATGCCTTTACGATTGTGGACTCTGTGCTCGAACAAGGAGTTCAAGGAATTTCTGATATTATCACAGTGCCTGGGTTGATAAACGTTGATTTTGCCGATGTCAAAGCCATTATGGAAAGTGCTGGATCTGCACTGATGGGAATCGGGACTGGCAGTGGTGAGAATCGGGCGATGCATGCAGCTAAATCTGCGATTGCGTCTCCTCTACTTGATGTATCTATTGAAGGTGCGAAAGGAATATTGTTAAACATTACAGGGGGGGCTGATATGACAATGACAGAAGTAGATGAGGCGGCGACGATTATTTCTCAAACAGCATCAGCTGATGCAAACATAATTTTTGGAGCAACCATTAATCCCAAACTGGGTGATGAAATTAAAATTACTGTAATCGCAACAGGATTCGATGATACTCAAGCAAGATTGGCACGTTTCTCACCTACCAGAGCGCCTTTGTCACCACAGGGAATCGTAAGTTCTGCCGTTACAAAAACCTCAAATGACGACGAGGACGATAATGATGAAACTAAATCATCATCTAGTGTAATAAATTCACATCAGCCCGAACAACCACGGACACAGATTACTTCTAGCAATGAAGATACTGGCGATACAGACGATGATTTTGATGTCCCGGCTTTTTTGAGGAATTTAAGAAAGTAGTCTTAGATTAAGAACCCAAAATATAAGTTGTTAAATAATCAGTTCTTGAGATCGAGGGTTAGGTTGATTGATTAATTGAGTTATTTGAGTGGCTACGGTATCGACTTCAAGTGATTGTGAAAAGTCTCGTTCTACACCTGCCTTTATAAATAAATTTGATTTGAAAGGTCCAGGATATACTCCAACCACCTGAATATTGTGTTCTTGCCAATCAATCTGAAGGCATTTGGTTAGACCTGTTACTGCCCATTTGCTTGATGTATATGCGGCTCTTTGAGCTTTGGCATGTAAGCCATCTTGAGAAATCACATTGATTAATAGTGGATTGTTATTACTTTGACGTAAGAAATTAAATGCGGTTTTGGCTATCCAAATAGATCCTACCGCATTGGTCTGCATTATATTTTGAATTAACTCATATGATTGATCATGCAAATATCCTTGAGACCAAACACCAACACAATTTACAACAATGTCAATTCCGTCTAATTGTTCGTTTGCGTACTGCATTGACCGTTCAACTTGAACATAGTCACACAAATCAGCAACAACATAAGGCAGCTGGAGTTGATTTGAAACTTGTTGAGTTTTTAATTCATTTCTGCCCCAAATTAAACAGGAATGTTGCCCCTTAAGCTGGTTAGCAAGCGATAATCCCAATCCATCACTTGAGCCAACCACAACTATTTTGTAGTTCATAATATAAATGTAGCCTAATTGAGTCTAAGTATCTAGTTTAGTTATGAAATATATAACGGTACTCGTGGGAAGACCTATGCATGTTGTACAATCCGAGTATGGATTTTAGAGAACCCGCAGAGGGAGTTAATTTCCCACAATTAGAAGAAGAAATATTACAATTCTGGAAAGAAAATAAGATTTTTGAAAAATCTGTTTCGAATCGAGAAGGAAAAAAGAAGTGGGTATTTTTGGATGGGCCACCTTTTATTACCGGAATGCCTCATTATGGATCTTTGTTATCAAGTTTGCCTAAAGATGTTTTTCCCCGATACTGGACAATGAAAGGTTATCAAGTTGAAAGAGTTTGGGGTTGGGATTGTCATGGATTA
>CAZLQM010000019.1:0-20046 GCA_964561945.1 uncultured Gammaproteobacteria bacterium
TTCTATTTTATCGGCCCATTCAATCACCCAAACAGCCCCTGCCTGTAAGTAATTTTCTAACTTTAAATTTTCCAAATCAGCCGCATCTTCTAATCGCCATGCATCCATATGAATAAAAAAGCTATTTTTATATTTATATTCATCGATTATTGTAAAAGTAGGGGATTGCAAAGTTCCCTCAATTCCCAATTCTTGTGCTACTCCTTGAGCGAGTCTTGTTTTACCTGCTCCTAGATCTCCAGACAAGGCAAAAACCAATGTTTTGCTAGTTAGATTATTTTTATATTTCTCCACCAACTGTGCACCTAAATTACGCGTTTCATCTTCACTTTCAGTTATAACCTCACACCCTACATCTTTCATCGATATATCTCCGACTCGTACAACTTGTGATTTTTCCCCTGTCGTATCAATCACCGTTGAAGGTTGTCGTCGTGCTAATTTCCCTGCGTCGATAAATAGCGCGACCAAAGATTGGGATTTCTCGCTCGTTTGTTTTTTCCACTGTTGAAGAGAATAAGGTGAGGGCAGAGAAGCCACGTTGGCGCTGGTTGCCGTAATTGGTTTTCCTAATTTCATTACAATTTTCCTTACTAATTCGTAATCAGGAATTCTGATTCCCAGGGTTTCCTTTTCACTTGCTAGACCTTTTGCCAAGTTTGAATTTGCTTTCATTTGGCTAATAACAGTTACAGGTCCAGGTAAAAATGTCTCATAGATTCTTTCTGCTTCGCTATTAATTTCCACCAACTTACGGGCCATGTTTTTATTGCTCACTGCTACCGAGATGGCTTTGCCCGCGGGTCGCTTTTTAAATTTCAACAGCCGATTAACCGCTAATTGATTAGTTGCATCCACACCCAACCCGTAGCAGGTTTCAGTCGGGTAGACTATCATGCCTCCGCATTTTAGAATATCTACACTTTCTTCAATAATTTTTTTTACACTAACCGATTTTGAACTAATGATTTTCACAAGCCATATTTTACCTTAATTTGTATAAAACCAAATAAGCCTTGATTTTTTAATCCAAAAGAGTAGTCTTAAAATATGAAAGGCTACTCAACATCCATAGAAACAGAGACCATTAGCAACTCAAACTTCCGCCGAGTTCTTTATACCTCCAAGCATTGCCAACTTGTATTAATGAGCCTAGAACCCAATCAAGACATCGGGGAAGAAACTCATTTCGATAACGATCAGTTTTTTCGCTTCGAACAGGGACACGGCCTTTGTATTATTGATAGTAATGAGTATCCAGTCGAGGACGGTAGTGCCATCATCGTCCCTGCGGGAGCCAAACACAATGTGATTAATACATCTTCAACTGAGGATCTCAAAATGTACACCATATATTCGCCTCCTCATCATAAAGACGGCATTGTTCGAGCCACCAAACAAGAAGCCATGGACAACGAAGCTGACTTCGATGGTGTTACCACAGAATAAAAACTAAGTCGTTTGAAAGTTGAACATTTCTTTTTTCTCAGCACCAACTTCTTTTGATCGAAACCCAAAGTAATTTTCCTCAATATATTCTTTCAGCAAATGAATATCGTGATGATCTCTTGCACTTTGGAAATTAAACTCAGTTAACTCAGTTAGCAGATTTTCGTTCGTCAAAATCCGCAACACATTCTCAGCTGCGCATTTCAACTTGTCGTTGTCAAAGATATAGAAGTTATTTTCTCGTCTCCATTTCTCATCCAAATACACATACCAATATCCTTCCTTCTTAATATCCTCACGGAAAACATCATATTCAAATAGGGCTATCAACTTCCTATAAAAAACCGCTTCCAAAAACTGATTTCCAAACCCTTCAATTACGGACGGATATGTCACTACGTCTGCAAATACATAAGCATCCCAAAACGAATAAATCTTAGTTCCTTCAATCGTGCCTCTTTGTGTAGATATTCGTTCATATGCTTTGACCACTTTCACACCCAAATTACTCGCCAAAGTCAACAAATTATCAAAATAATCTTCACTATCTACATGATGAGGATAGTTGGAAAATACCAAAACCACCTTAGTCTCTTTAGTAATTATCTTGCCATTGATTTTATGCCCTTCGTATTTACTTATTTTTTCACTGATCACAGCTGATAGATAAATTGCCATTTCAATTGCCTTGCGAGGCACAATTCTAGTTGCTTGTAGAATCACTATGTCATTGGGATTAATTCCATTTGCATCACAAAAATCACTATTGTACTCATCTTTTTCTTCTCTAACCTTCCCAAAATCCCAGTAATCACCCAAAACTACACTTTCCTTGCCATGATGTGTCAGTAGAGCAGTCGCGGACAAACTATTTATAACCTCATGCGCCACATTCCTTCCTGTGGGGAAAATATCACTAAGAATATCTTTTAATTTCCCATTAGAAGAATTAAAAAAATATTCTCGCTCAAAATAAAAATCATGGTTAACACAAACAGTTTTAATCTTCAAATTATCAATTACTTTTTTCAACGCATACGCACTCCAAACCAACAAGGGCAAGCTAAAAATATTATGTACGATCACTAGATCAAAATTCTCAATCACAAATATTTCTGTTAATTGGTTTTCAATACTGCTTACCTTTTCATTAAAAACAGACTCGAATTTACCAATATCAATATTCTCTGCCTTTATACTTTGATTAATTAACTCCCTATTTATCTCGCTATCAATATTAAGGTCATTAATCTCATACTTCCTTTGAGTAACTTTCCTGTCAAATGAGCCGCCGAGCAAAACCACTTCATGTCCCAACTCTTCAAGGATGGCAACTCTCTTCTCAATCTCCAAGCTCACGCCATCAGTACTGGCAATTTTATAATGGAAAATTCCAATTTTCATACATCAAATAAATCTAGGTTAAAAAGTAAACCTAGTTAGTTTTAGTGCCTCTCAAGTACACTCCCTGCCAAGGACGAAACACACTGGTAAAAGTTTTTTCTTGAATGACTTGTCCATCTCTCATCACTTTCCAGTCAAATGCAGCCTTAGCTCCATTGATTCGATGTTCCGTTTGTTTGACTTGACCCACCGGCAAATTAGGATCATCTATGTAGAGATCTTCTGCAGGTTGAATCACATCCCATAATCTCGGATTAGATATTTCTGCTACTCGACCATCGCCCGTTCCATAAAACTCCACCTTGGCATATCTGTTTTGTTCATCAAAAGTTGTTTGCATTAAGATATGGGCAGGGGTATCGTTCACGAACTTCAAATCCACATTTGGAGGATAAACTGTAGCATCTAGCCCAGGAAAGGATTGCTGTTCATAATACGAAACTCGATATGAATGGGCATGCCTCTGTGTGATGGGCAATCCCGTATTAAGAGCTGCCCGGAAAACCGTTGTTGATACCTGACAAACTCCGCCTCCATCACCAAGGATTGTTTGGCCGTTCATAATAATATATGCAGGCTCATAGCCAGTAGAGGAGGATATTTCTCCGATATTCTTAACAAACGAAAACTCTTCTCCAGGAGCAATAATTACTCCATTAACCCGACTCATTCCCAGTCCAATATTATGTAACCTGCTGGGGATTGAGCCCTTAAAATGCGAATCTCCCATACCGATTAATTCTTTTATTCCCAAGTCATTCACATCATTAGCTTTGATCTTTGGCTCAACGGTAATAACTGGCAAATTCATTTTCGCGCTATCAGTAGCTTGTCCTTCCAGTGTCTTAAGTACGTTTTCTATATTATCTACAAAAATATCTTTTTCCAAAGACACGCCCTTTTCCTCAGCCTTAAATTCCTTCACTCGCCCCTTAATACTGTCAAATTCAAAGACAGCATCTTTGGCGGGTCTGTTAATTCTTTCAGACAACAAATCAGTTGACTTCTTAATTTTAACTTCAGAAAAATCTTGATTCATTCCCACCAGACTAGCAATTTTAGCCCCTTCCCAAGTTATTGTTTCATCATTATATGTAAAAACAATATTTTTCCCAAGCCATTTTCTAGCTCTATCTTCTGATAATTTTAACCGTTCCTCGGACACCCGTAAATCGCTCACACTAACGGGCAAGGGAATTTTCCCATCAACTAACCACGCCATATAAAATGAAATTTGTTTATTTAACTCTTCATCCATTACTTTCCTCCCCACAGTTCCCTGTTGAGAAGTTACAACTAGCTCTGGCGAAACTTGGATTTCAGGCTCAATGGCAGGGGTTTCAACTTCCTCTTTTATTAACGATATTTGCTTAGCCAGCAAATCATGATCAACCGAGTAGGCGAGTGGTAACTCTTTGCTTGATCCGGTTAACGAAAGAACTTGCAATATCGAAGGCCATTCTTTGCCCCAGTTAACGCTATCTCTTGCAGTTCTTGCAGTGTCTATCTTATAACCTACATCTTTTAAATTAATTTTCCAGCTTCTATCTTCATATTCCAAATTAAGTTCCAAATCATGACTCTGAGTTTCTTGTTCAATAAGTTCGACTACCTGATTTCTAGAATAACCACCTACCGAAGTTTGCAATAACTGCAAACCCGGCAAGACTCGAGATCTATAGTAGAGTAGCCACCCCAACACTACAGTTCCAATTAGCAATATAAATAGTAAAAGCACTATAATCACATAAGAAAGAGTTATCCAAAACTTTTTACTCGGCTCACTACTATCATTTATTTTTTCAACCATGTTCTAATTGTCGCTTATCAGTCTCAAAATACAAAGACCAAATTTCCAAATTTACAAATTCCACTTGCCATATACTATTAAATCTAGTTAATATGAACAAAAGCCTGCCTTATGGATAATAACAACAAACCATCTTCTTCATCTACTTCAAACCCTCAGCCATCATCTCCTGTTACTCCTAACAATCCACCTGTTCCCAATAGTTCTACAACTGCTACGCCAACAGCCCCTGTCCCTTCATCAACACAAGCCCCATCGCCACCGTCCAAATTATCTAATTCACCGTCTCAATCCAGTACTCAACCATCTTCAGCTTCTACGGCCTCTCACTATGTGCCACAGCCACCCAAGCCATCTGTGGAATCTGCGATTCTGCCACCTTTGGGTAAGAAACAGGGTGAATCAACGTCTCCCACTTCTCCTATAATACCCAAACCAATTTCTCCTGCTCAGTCTCCTTCTGTTACCCCTAACAATCCACCTGTACCCAATATTTCTACAACTGTTACATCTACAGCCCCTGCTCCCTCACCGATCCAAACTTCAACTCCTTCTCAGTCCTCCGTTGTTTCGCCCAATGCTTCAACTTCTCACAACACATCTAGTAATCCACCTTCATCAACATCTTTACCCAAAGCTAACAATCTCACGACGCCTTCACCTTCCATTAACTCTAATTATAATCAAACTACTACCCCTTCTTATCCCACTCCATCTTCACCACCTTCTCCCAAAGCACCCCCCTCGATGCAAGGAGTTGTGTCCGAGGCTCCCAAAACCACAACTCCACCATCTTCGACATCCTCCCCAACTATGCCGAACAATGCACCGACTCCTTCCTCACAACTTTCTTCAACGCCATCTTTTCCTAATAACACACCAACTCCAAATCAGACCTCGACACCTCCCGTTTTCACATCACCTTCCTCCCCTTCAAGCTCTTCGAGTTATCAACCTCCTATTCCACCAAATTCTCCACCATCGTCTACCAATCTGCAAACTCCAATCACTCCCAATACATCAGTTATCGCTTCTTCGGGATCTTCGTCTTCGGGCAAGGGTAAACTCATCGGCTTCCTAGTCTTATTACTCATTATTGTCCTAGGAGGAGCAGGTGCCGCCTATTGGTTCATGTTCAGGCCGCAAGCAGGAGTTCCAGAACAAACAGGTCCAACCACTATTACCTACTGGGGATTGTGGGAGCCAGAAGAAGTTATGAATCCAATTATAGAGGAGTATCAACAACTAAATCCAAATGTCAAAATTAACTACGAAAATAGTTCTCCCACAGAATATGCACAAAGACTCCGTAACGCGCTAGCCTCCAATACACCCCCTGATATTTTTCGCATGCACAATACCTGGCCCTATATGTTTCCTAATCTTCTATCTTCGATACCAGAAGATATTTACACACCAGAGGAGTACTCTCAAACTTTTTACCCCATAGCTAGCAAAAATTTAACCCTTGATGGCAAACTAGTTGGTATTCCCCTTATGTACGATGGTTTAGCTCTTTTCTATAATGTAGAACTTTTTAATAGGGCAGGCATCGAAAATCCACCTACAGATTGGGAACAATTTATGGCAATCGCGCGTAAAATTACAGCACCAGAAACCGGCAACCTTGAGATCTCAGGAGCAGCCATGGGATCAGCTAACAACATTACTCACTGGCCAGACATTGTGTCACTCCTCCTTCTTCAAAACGACGCAAACCCAGGGAACTTACTATCATCCAACGGACAGCTCAATTCCAATGCGACAGATGCTTTGACCTTCTATTCCCTTTTCTCTTACAGATACAAGACTTGGGATGCCACATGGCCTCAGGACAATCAGCAATTCGCCTTGGGCAAAGTTGGCATGTTCTTCGGACCGTCATGGGAAGTTTTTAATATCAAAAATATTGCCAAGCGTAATAACGTGGATATCGATTTTAGAGTTATACCAGTGCCTCAGCTTTTACCCGACACCAATGTCACCTTTGCCAGCTTCTGGGTCGAAGGTGTGTCTGCCAAGAGTAACAATCAAACCGAGTCTTGGAAATTCCTCAAATACTTGTCATCCAAAGAAGTCATGCAAAAAATGTACCAAGAACAATCTAAGGTTCGTGAATTTGGAGAAATCCCCAGCCGTAAAGACATGGCAGAACAATTTATGGATGATCCTTATATGGGAGCCTATCTCAAGCAGGCACCAGCTGCTAAATCATTCCCTCTTGTTTCCAGTACCACCGACAAAGATGGTATCAATGATCAAATCAATAAAGCCTACGAACAAGCTGTCACAGTAGCTAGCAAAGGCACTTCAGCCTCCAGCGCTCTTCAGCCAACATCCAAGGCAGTGATTGATATTCTTCGAACCTACGGGCTTGCCCAATAGGCACTCGCTTTCGAATCTCCATTCAGAGTAGGATAATTAATTATGGATTTGCCCAATAATACTAGCCTGTCAGTCTCCATACTTAGAACCGTGCTTTATTTTGAAATATTTTGTTATGCTCCGACAGTAGAGGAGCTATCTACATGGCTTATCGGACCACTCAAAGTCAAGATCAAACCTACCACAAAACAAATTATTAGAGCAATTAATAATAATTCTAAACTGATTTATTCTCACAACAGAATTTGCACCTTAGGCAATAACAAATTAATTAATCAAAGTAATCAAAGATCACAGTACTTCCCATCTAAAATCAACCAAGCAATCCAAAAAATCAAACTCCTCAAATTAATTCCTACAGTTAAGCTTATCGCAGTTACTGGTTCAGTAGCTGCCAAATCACCTCACAAAAACGATGACATTGATCTCCTTATTGTCACTAAGACAAACAATCTCTGGACCACAAGATTAATTATTATTTTACTAACAGAAATTCTCCAAGTCCGCCGCCGGCCTAAAGACAAAGAATACAACAATAAACTTTGTTTTAATTTATTTTTAGATGAAAACGCACTTCATATAAATAAAGACAAACAGGATTTGTATACAGCTCATGAAATATTACAAATTATTCCCCTGTATAACAAAGACCAAACATACCAAAAAATGTTAACCCAAAATTTATGGACCAAAAAATTTCATCCTATGTTTTCTTTTCCTCGAATGTTAGACAAAAATAAAAATACCCATATCAAATTTAGTAGCAAAGGAACAGTCGAAAGCATTTGTTGGTTTATACAGCGCAAATACATGACCAGACTTCAAACCAGAGAAGTGGTGACGCCTCAGAGCGCTTTCTTTCACCCCTTCGATTATCGTCAATTTGTTGTAAACTCTTACAATACTAAGTTATCCTTACATGATTCAAAATATGCCAAAAAATAAGCTGATTATCAAAGATCTCCGCGTTTCTGCTAACGATAAGCAAATCCTAAATGGTATTAATTTAGAAATATCTCAAGGACAGGTTCACGCTATCATGGGCCCCAATGGATCAGGTAAATCTACTCTGGGCAATAGTCTTATGGGACATCCCGCATATCAAGTAACTAAAGGCAGCGCCAAATTTAATAAAATTGAATTAACAAATCTCTCGACCGAAGAAAGAGCCTCCTTGGGATTGTTTTTAGCTTTTCAAAACCCACTCTCAATTCCTGGGGTTCCTCTTGCCGCCTTCTTACGCCAGGCCATTAATTCAGTCCGCCAAGCCAACAAATTACCACCACTTCCAATCCGCGATTTTATTAATAAGATCAAACACAATGCCCAAATCCTGAATCTCAAAGAAGAATTTATCAAAAAATCAATCAACGATGGTTTATCGGGAGGAGAACGCAAAAAAATAGAAACTCTCCAAATCCTCATGCTCGAGCCTAAACTCATAATTCTTGATGAACTAGATACCGGAACAGATGTTGACGCCCTTAAGCTGATTGGTCAAACTATAAATAACTTAACTCAAGCAGATAAACCACCGGCAATAATCATCATCACTCACTACAACAGAATTTATAAATACATCAAGCCTCAAACGATTCATATTATTAAAGAAGGTAAAATAGTTAAAACAGGTGAGTTTGATTTAGTTAATCAAATTGAAAAAAAAGGCTATGAAAAGTGGTAGGGTAGTCACGGAAAATAATTTTTCCGATGATTACAAACTTGGTTTCTCCGATCCCGAAAACTTTGTTTACAAAGCGCCTAAAGGACTTTCAACTGAGGTTGTAAATCATATCTCCCAACTCAAGGACGAGCCTCTTTGGATGCTAGAGTCTAGGCTAAAGGCTTACCAAATATTTCTCAACAAACCAATGCCAAATTGGGGAGCCGACTTATCTGACATAGATTTTGATAATATTTATTATTATCTCAAGCCTACTACCAAGCAAGAAAATAAATGGGACACTCTGCCGCCCGAAATAAAAGCTACCTATCAAAAAATCGGTATTCCTCAAGCAGAAATTAATTCACTTGCAGGAGTAAAAGCTCAATACGACTCCGAAGTAATTTATGGTTCAATTCAAAAAAAACTTTCCAGCCAAGGTGTAATTTTCCTCAGCATGGACGAAGGCTTATCTCAATATCCCCAGCTGGTAAATCAATACTTTAATTCAGTAATACCTCCGACAGATAACAAATTCGCGGCTCTTAATACGGCAGTTTGGAGCGGGGGCTCTTTTGTCTATGTCCCGCCCAATGTTCATGTAGATTTACCACTCCAAGCATATTTTAGAATTAACGCCAAAAACATCGGTCAATTTGAAAGAACTCTTATAATTGCTGATGAAGGATCCTACGTCCATTACGTAGAGGGTTGCTCAGCTCCTGTTTATTCATCTGATTCCCTACATGCTGCAGTCGTAGAAATAATCGTCAAACCTCATGCTAGAGTTAGATATACTACGGTCCAAAATTGGTCCAAAGATGTTTATAATCTTGTAACCAAACGAGCCAAAGTAGAGGAGTCTGGTGTTATGGAATGGGTTGATTTCAATAGCGGTTCAAAAGTCACCATGAAGTACCCTTCAGTTTTACTCTCCGGCAAGCATGCACACGGTGAAATTCTCTCTATTGCTCTGGCCGGCAGTGGTCAGAATCTTGATGCTGGAGCCAAAGCCATCCATATTGCGCCCCAAACCACTTCACGGATCATCTCCAAATCAATCTGTCACTTAGGAGGCAGGACATCATTTCGAGGACTGCTTCGCGTTTTGCCCAGCGCTCCCAATTCCAGATCTCAGATAGTATGTGATGCTTTGATTCTTGATAGCGATTCGAGAACCGATACTTATCCTACAATAAAGAACCAACATCACACCACCACAATCGAACACGAAGCTACGGTTAGTAAAGTAGGAGAGGATCAGATATTTTATCTCACCAGCAGAGGTCTTACTCATGATCAGGCAGAAAGCATGATCATTAATGGTTTCATTGAACCAATTGTCAAAGAATTACCATTAGAATATGCCGTTGAACTAAACAGATTAATCCAGCTAGAAATGGAAGGCAGCGTCGGATAGATACTTCAATTAAATAAATATGAATACAAAAATTAGTTCAAATAATAAAAGTACAATAATTGATTTCGGCACCGATGTATTTCTATTTTCACAAAACCAGGGGGAGAAAGATATCAGTAACGATATTAATTTAAATATTGGACTAGGAAAAAATTCAGAATTAGATTACATCTTTGCTTGGAAAAACCAATCTCGAGGTCGCAATCTTCGAATCTCATTGTCTGGAGACTACGCCAGAGCCAATATATATGGATTTATTATAGCTAATAAACAAGAGAAGAGCTCTGTGGCAACGGTTATAGAACATGCATCTCCACACACTCAAGGAAACTGCCTTATCAAAGGACTAATTGACGATAATGCCCAACTAATTCTTCACGGAATGATCAAGATAAACCAAACCGCTTCCAATTCACAGGATCAACTTACCGAAAAAATTCTAGTTTTAAATCCCAATGCCACAGGAGAACTTAAACCCGAGCTTGAAATCAGCAATCATGATGTAAAAGCATCCCACGCCACCACAATATCTCATATTGACGAAGACCAATTGTGGCATCTACAAAGTAGGGGATTAACTAAAGAAATAGCGATAAGGTTATTAGTAAATGGATATGTATCTGAAATAATCCAAATAATTTCCGAACTTATAATCCCAAAAGGGTTATTAAAACGAATTATCAAACAATCAACAATCAAATAAATTTATAGTGCATAATCATTATCACAAGAAGGTAGAGGAGTGACGTAAATTTTTTTGGCAGACAAGACATATGATTGACAAAGCCTATAACAAAAGTGATATAGTGTGATATAGTTATTAAATTTTAACAATCACTTGTGTAAACAGTAGTTGTGAAAATGTGGAAAACTTACTGCATATATTTGCTTGCATATGTTTGCACTTTCAATGTAAAGAGAGAATTTCAAACCTACTGATATTCGAAATTATTTACAATTTAAATAAAAACAAATCTTTTAACTTAGAAAGTTTCTAGTATTTCAAATATATTTGTAATAATTCCCACAGAATTACTATTTGTATCCTCATTACTTCTCTACCGTCACTTCACCAATAAAATCTTGAATGTCGCACAATGTATAACTAGTAAGATTATATTAACCAAAAAGACTATTGTTTAGATATAAGTTGATATGTCTATATAAGTAGAATTTGAATTTAAAGAACACTCCCCCCCCCGTCTTCAATTTAGCTATAAAATAAGCTCCAACAGCAATTTTTTTATCACTCCTCTACTCATATGCAATCTATAATATAATGCCTAATATGTACAAAAAATATTTTCCCGTTTATATCAACAATCCTCAATTAATATATCTAGACTCATCTGCTACAGCCCTTAAACCCTTATCTGTAATTTCAGCCATTTCAGACTACTACACTAATTATTCTGCAAATGTACATAGAGGTTTGTATCCATTATCTCAAATAGCTACCCAGAAATATGAAGAATCTCGTGCGGATGTGGCTAATTTCATTCACGCATTCTCACCAGCTGAAGTTGTTTGGACTAAATCCACCACAGAGTCACTCAATCTCCTTGCATATTCGCTTGCTGATAGAATCAGTCAAGATAGCGAAATTATCCTTACACAAACAGCTCACCATGCAAACCTACTCCCATGGCAGAGACTGGCTAATTCCAAAAATGCAGTAATAAAATACATCCCCATTGATCCTCAAACGTATAGACTAGATACTAATAACATTTCACAATTAATTACCTCCCAGACCCGCATAGTTACACTAGACCATGTATCAAATGTTACAGGCGCAATAACTGACACCGTCAATTTAATTAATCAAATTAAGCAAATAAACCCCGAAATTTTAGTTATTGTAGATGGCGCTCAAGCAATTTGCCATTTATTCGTTGACGTCCAATCTCTGGGATGTGATTTCTATACTTTCTCAGGTCATAAATTGTTTGGTCCGACTGGTATAGGAGTCCTCTGGGGCAAGGAAGATTTATTAAATAATATGCCCCCGTTCTTAGTAGGCGGAAACATGATTAGTCAAGTAGACTACAATCAAGCAACGTTCGTTCAATCTCCTGCTCGTCTCGAGGCTGGAACTCAGCCAGTTGCACAAGTGATTGGCTTAGCTCAAGCCTGCAAATTTATCAATTCAATTAATAAAACTGATATTTTCAACTATCTTAAAAATATTGCCAAGTACACCATAGATCAACTTAATACCATTCCTCAGCTCAAAATAATCGGACCTAATGATACTAAGGACAGAGTTGGAGTTATTAGTTTTACATTAGACAATATCCATCCCCATGATATTGCCCAGTACTTAGGAGACCGAAATATTTGTATTCGAGCTGGTCACCATTGCACTATGCCTTTGCATACTCTTCTCTCAATTCCTGCATCGGCTCGCATTAGCCTGCAAATATACAACACTCAACAAGATATTGACATTACAATTGCAACTCTGAAAGACATGATAAAGTTGTTTAATAAATAAAACATGGATCTATACCGCGAACAAATGTTGGATCACTACAAAAATCCATCTAACTATAAAATAATCCCCAATCCCACTCACCAAGCTCATGGTATTAATCCTTTGTGTGGCGATGAGATTGATATTTTTCTTATTGTTAAAAACCACAAAATTATTGACGTTGGATTCCAATCTCAATCGTGTGCCATTACCATGGCCACAGCATCATTGGTTACAGAACAACTTATAAACAAGAATGTTAATGAAATCAAAAAGTTCTCACCAGAAAAACTCGATGAATTACTGGGGACTTCTCTCAGTACCAGCCGAGTCAACTGCGCGCTCGTAGTTATCAATACTCTCAAGCAAGCCCTCAGTTCCTAGATACCAACTAATTTTACTTTTTAAGCTAATTGATATGCAAAACGATACTTCGATTTTACTAATATTTTACCTACCTAGTATCTTTTCCTAACTAAATTTTTTCCTGTTATTATAATAAACATGGCTCCCCAGTTCCTCCAAGCAAAAGTAACTTCCAATCAATTAATTTCAGCTCATATTCACCAAATAATTTGCCAGATAGACTCTCCCTTAAATTTCATTCCAGGACAGTACTTAATCGTGAAAATCCACGACACCCGAATCTCTCAGTATTCACTTGCTTCATTACCCAATGGAGATAGTTTCCAATTGCTTGTTGACGTCTCCCCTGGTGGAGATAGTAGCCAATATTTCCAATCACTCCAAGCAGGAGACACTCTTGAATATTTGCCACCGCAAGGCAACTTCATTTTCCGTCAAGATGATCAGGCTACTAATTTACTTTTCTTAGCCACAGGATCGGGGCTAGCGCCTTTGATTTGTATGATTGAATCATTACTCCTTCAAGGAGATACTCGAAGTATCTATCTACTTTTCGGAGTTCGTAACCAACAAGATATTTTCTTTCAATCCAAACTTTCAGAGCTAGCTAGTCAATCTCCTCAGTTTAATTATTTGATTTGCCTTTCCGATCCTGAGTCTGGCTGGGCGGGACACACAGGCCACATCACTCATTATATTAATAATCTTAACCTTCCTTGGCCCACAACCGCCGTTTATTTATGTGGAGCTCCATCTATGATCATCGAAAGCCAAGAGCAATTAATTAAATTAGGCGTTCCTCTGACACAAATATATTTTGAAAAGTACTGGTAGCATGGAAGATAAGTCCCAATCTGTTACCAAACTAAAGCTTGATTCACAAGGCAATCAAACTGCCACTGTGGGTCGATTCCAAATCACCATTCTAAAACCTCTATGTATCGGAGCTACATCATGTGTGGCTATCGCTCCTAATATATTTCAAATGAACGAGCAAAATATAGCTCAATTTATCCAATCAGGATCTGAAAACCCCACTACTCTCTTGCTAGCAGCTCAAGCTTGTCCCACCCGAGCTATCACCATTACAGACAACATCACAGGAGAACAAATCTGGCCAAAAAAAAGCCCAGCTGACTAATCAGCTGGGCAGGGCAGGCGTGAAAAGCAGATTAGTTAGTATTACTATCTCCTTCGTTTGCCACATCTACCATAACCTCGACACTGCCTCCCTCAACAGATCCGTCTCCAGTATTTTTATCTGAAGTGTTCAAACCAGTATTTTGAACTACTCCGACCATGTTTAATCGAGAAGAAAGATTCTTCTGCATAGTCTTCATCATATTGAATTTACTGAGTTTGACCATATTGGTTGATTTATAACCAGTGTTAGATACTTTGGTAGTGACCATATCTTGCTCGCAACCGCAAGCTTCTAATCCTGTTAATTCATTTGAATTACCAGGATTCATAACAAAGACGCCAGCTGAGGCATCTCCTGTCATCACTTCACCGTCTCCAGTATTTTTGTCAGCGCTATTGTTACCAGTATTTTGGCTAACCATAACGTTATTGCTAACGTTGGAAACGTTTAATTGAGACATGGACTGCACGAACTTGCTACTCATTACAACTTTGTTGTATGAATTAGCTCCCGTTTTTCTAACTACTACGTCATTTCCGAAAACCAAAGAGGTATTGACTAGCATCATTACCGCTCCTGTTCCCAAAGCTAAACTTGTCTTAATAATTTTCATTTTATCTTCACCTCCTTTCATTTGTTAATACTAATAATGTCTTAGGCAAGGGAAGAAAAAAATAAATCATGAGTCCAAAAATCAATTTAACAAATCCCATACTTCACTGTAACGAAAAATGTTCCTGCAATCAACCATCCATTTTAAATTAAATAAATTCTAAACCTATAACTCACATTTAATCTTGACCTCAGCCACACAAGTGTCCGTTCCAGTTGAACCATTGGTTGAGTCATATCCAGCACCCCCATACAAGAAGTCATTACTCGTTCCTCCATCTATTACATCATCTCCGTCTCCACCCCAGACTTGATCGATACCGCTCCCACCTTTAATGCCATCATTGCCACTTTCTCCCCAGATATAATCATTTCCACTACCGCCATCCATCTCATCATTGCCATTACCTCCCCATAAATTATCGTTATCCGATCCGCCGTCTATTTGATCATCACCATCACCTCCCCAGACATTATCTTCATCGCTACCTCCATCCAGTCGATCACTGCCTCCGTTTCCCCAAATGAAGTCCTTGCCCGTGCCTCCAATTATGCGGTCATTCCCCTCTCCACCAATTAGACAATCATCTCCGCCATTGCCATAAATAGTATCATCACCACCCAAACCAAAAATCAAATTATTACTTAGATTTCCTATCAATCGATCATTGCCATTCGTACCGAGCATGGGAACCCCTGCAAATGCAATATTCTTGCACTCAGCAGGCACGACTTCACCATTAGGACCGACTACTTCTTTCATGATCACAATATCAAAAATGGTTTGACTTAACTGATATTCGTTTTCGATCTCACTAGGAAACTTGATTCCGATCATAAAGATTCGATTTTCACTAGGGTTGATATTGCCTAGTAGTATATAAGGTTGAGCATACAGATCACTCAAGTTTCTAATCCCACTAGGTGAACCTTCACCATACCAAATAGTTCCTAAGTTATCACTTATTATCACTTGAGTTACACCAGCTAAGTTTGGGCTTAGAGGATCGTTGCTTTCGTTTTCCGTCCGAATTGCCAGCCGAAATACTTCTGCTCCGCCATTGTTAACACTAAAGCTTTTTGATTCCATATCTCCAGGCAACCAATTAGTTACATTAAATAAAGGCTGGCTGGGAAACGTCGCAATTACATTGCCTACAGCTTGTACGATGGCTTGGCTTGGAGTTCTGACCAACCACCAATATCCCCCTATTACTAGTAGACAAATGCCAAAGATTGATAGAATTGCTCTCCTCATGATTTAGTTTACATCTTCCAAATTAACACTCTTACTAGCTTCAGGATTGGTTTCGTCTCCGGTTGTATCTGTCAAATTTAAATCGCCACTTTCGCTAGATACAGGACTGATAATTTCCACTTCGTCAACATCCACCGTCACATCTTTTTCTTCATTTGTTATTTCATTTACTACCATATTTTCTTCAATTAATGGCACTGGAGTGATAGGTGCAGAACTATAATTAATGGCAACCCCAATCTTGTTGCCAGACACACTCTCCAAATCAGATAAATACGCATTGGTACTGCCTCCGACCAAACCCAAACTTCCCACAACCACCAATCCTATAGCCACGTTCTTACGCTTGCGCAAGTAAGACAGGAGTTCGTTTTTGATAGTCATTAACTCCCCATAAATCAGAATTGCAGCAGGCAAAACTACCGCCACTGCAAACCCCGTCGGCGTTCGCAACCAGTTCTGTACATAACCCAGATATGGAATATCAAACACAACCTTACCTTGAATCTGATCATTTGTAATAGATCCTTGATCCAAACTATTGTTAGCATCTCCCTTAGTCACAAAAGTCTTACTGCCCTCTCCATAATTGACCGCGCTAATTCTGTGAGTCACTAGCTCTTTGGTTCCGGCCCGACCAAAAGTCACCACATCCCCAGCACTATAACTAGGTTGGGCTCGGATCACGACTACACTCCCTGTGGGGAGCGCTGGCTCCATCGAGCCGGACAAGACAGTTAGAACTCTGAAGTTTCCCCTGATCGGCAATACACTTATCATCAGTAATGTTGCCAAACACATTACTACAATAATGAAAACGAGCTTAAATACATTAAGCAGTGATGAAAGTGATTGCATATCATTTCTTAGAATACCAAACTAAAACAATCACAAGGCAAATATTATTTGCCCTCTGATTGTTTGCCGAATGGCTTTCCTTCGGCAAACAAAACCTCACTTATTACTTTATGGAGTAATAGTTGGAGTGGGTGTTAACCACTGGTTCGCGAGGGTTTGATTACAGACATAACTCATGTTATTTCGTGATTGCACCGCACTAAAGGCAAGTGTCCCCACGACTGAGTCAGACTGCGCGTCGTTATATGCAGCATTATTTCCATCACAAGCTGTGTATGTTGGATCAAAATTTCCAAAACAGTACTTAAAACCCAAATGGTATGAAATATCTGGTGTCAATGGCGACCCTGTTAAGAAACTAGGTCCATTAACGCTTGTTGAATCGGCCAAAGGAAATGATCCAAGTGCTGTTAATTGGGCCAATGTAAATGAAGTGGTTGGCAAATTAGCATCTCCTCCATCGAGGAGACCATTTCCGTTTACATCATTCCAAAATACAAATTGTAAGTGATCTTGGAGTTCACCCACTACAGGAGTAGTATCATTTGCTTCTGCTTCTGGATCAAGAAGATCATTTTCAGGTGTTGATGAAAGTGTTGATTGAACACACGCCCAAGACTCATTTTTAGCAACTTTTATTTCAAACTGACCGCCACCCATGTCTCCGGGTTTCAAATCAGTAAAAGTATAAAGTGCTTGATTCGAGTCAAGGTCTCCGAGCAAAAAGCTTCCATTGCCATTTGCATCGTTAACACTTGAATATGTGGATCCAACTTTTAAATCGATAGATCCAGCAGTAATAATATTGGCATTGCTCGTTTCAGTATCACTAAAGAAAGCACTGGTCGCACCATAAACACCACCTCCGACTAACGCCACTGTTAATAAACTTATTAATATTTTTCTCATTATATTGTCACCTCCTTTCGGATTGAATTTTTAAAAAAATAACGTATGTTTTTAATTCGGTAAGAGATCTGGAGTACAGCTCTTGGCGTGCAACCCTTGGACTGCATCAATGTCAAATCCGTCTGCACTGTCGTATTGTGGTCTGGGGAAATTCGTAGAATTGGATGTATCTGTAATTCTTACATATTGGAACTGGGAGAGTCCGCTTGATGAAGTATCGACATAATTGATACCATTGACCGCGGTGCTACTTAGTGTGTAATTTCCTGCCCAATTCGTCCCATCTTGGCTGACTTCTAATTTCGCTTGCTCCTGGGGATAACTACTGCGTCCGCCAGTAACTTCATAGATAGCCAACTCATCACCTGTAGTTTCATAGATAACTTGAGGTAACCTCAAAATTACTGACCCTCCAAAACCTAGCGAGAGAAACTTATTATTGGTGGGAGGGTCATTGGTATCGTTGGCCCCAAGAGCATTAGCCGTATTAGTCCGAGCGACTAAAACAGCTTCACCATCTCTGCGCAGTCTTTTAATATAATCCGAAGCCTCACTTGCCCAAACTGATGTCGCAAAGGTACACGTTTCACATTTTTGGATTGTTGGGTTCCACAGTCTTCCTGATCCCGTTACAGGATCAATGGGATTATTGCGAGTCTGATGAGCGAAGAAATCTTCGCTAAAGGTTAGAGTATCGCCTTGTGCCCAGTTTGTTACGGATGAGGGCAAACTAAAGATCTGTTGCATCTCCACGATTTCGCCATGATTGACTATTCCTAGAGGGATATAGCAAGAGCTAGCTTGGGCCAGCAAAGTTGCAGAAGCTGTAGCTATAATTGGAGTTCCCTCAACTTGGAGTGAGTAATTAATATAGTTTTGTAGATCGTCTTTGGGTCCGCCCCACTGATTTATTTCTTCTTCTGTTTCAGAATCCGTTGAAGTTCCTTGATCAGAATCGAGATCTTTAATATGCAGATACACATTCGCAGGATTACTGGTGCTTGACACTTGGAGTGTTTTATTGACAGTCCTAATATCTCCCGGCTTGAGATCATCCAGATTTACGACGCTAGGAGGATTATTGACCCCATTGACTAACAGATCGATAGAACCAGCCACAATCTGATTGTTAGCACTTGTTTCGGTGTCACTAAAATATGCCAAGGAAGACCCCACAACTGCACCAGCCAAAACGGTGATCAGGAGAAAACTCTTAACTAACATCTATCACCATATTACTCTTTTTACACATTTCTTCAATACTATATACCAAGCAATAATTTGCAATTTTGTTAATTAAATTGATGACTTTTACAATTCTGTTTTTCAACCCCAAAAGATCATTTTCTTGCCTCGTTTATTTTTGGCAAATTCTTTTTCAAATTCCAACCAATACCAATCTTCTATCAATTGAATTAAAGCACAGTTGACTTAGTGGCATATTATTGGTTATAAATAACTTACTATTTATGACACGTACCCGTCTTATCGTTTTATTAATCAGCACTTTCTTGATCGTCGGTTGTAATAACAAAAAAGCCGCCACTCCTACCCCCACTCCATCCCCCACCGAAGTTACACAAGAAGAGATCAACAACGTCAAAACCGAACTCCAGAAACTCACAGGTCAAGCTACTCCTACAGGCAATGCAACCCCCACCACTCCGGCCAAAGAAACCATTCTCAAGCCTCAATCAGGTTACGAAGCTACGGGATATGCCAGCCATAGTTTTGCAGACAACAAATACACACTTACAGTCTTAGCCGACTTACCCCAAGCATCATCAGGCCAAACCTACCAAGCGTGGTTGCTCCAAGCGCCATTGGGTTCTGACTCTCAACCTGTCAAGATCGGCCAACTAAAAATTGCCAAATCAGGCTACATGCTTGATTATTCATCAACCACAGACATGACCCAATACAAATACTTTGTTATCTCCCAAGAAACAGATAACGACAACCAAATCCAAACCCCGGTGCTCACAGGTCAAATCGAGTAACCACTCTTTATCTTCACCACTTTGTAAGACTATAATCTAACCATGATCGGATCGACAATCAGTGCTGCTAAAAGCTCCCTGCTCCTAATTGGTATTGGCATTGCCATGGTGGTGACTATGATAATTCTGGCTGCTTCTTTCCTTGGTGGATCAGATCCCAATACCATTCCTTCCGGTCCCCAGTACCCTACTCCCACTCCCGAGATTCAATATCAGCCGATTCCCGAATAATTTTCTCCCCAAACTATCACTTGACAAAACAGAGTGACAATTGGTAAATTAGTATCCGTGA
>CAZLQM010000020.1:0-18793 GCA_964561945.1 uncultured Gammaproteobacteria bacterium
GATAGAGCAACTGCCTTCTAAGCAGTAGGTCGGAGGTTCGATCCCTCTCCAGGTCACAACTTTCTTCTATTAAATGAAAGAAGCAGTGTTTTTTAATATTTACTATCTAGAAATCACTTACTACAACAGGTTTCTCAACCAGCCCAATGTTTTGGGCGATAGCAATTGATTCATTGGGGAACATATAGACATATAAATACACCAAAACAGATACAGTCACCATCAATGACATTGCCGCAATGAAACTGTTCAAAACCATGTCAATTGCTCGATCAGCCAAACTATCTTTATAAGCTAGCTGTTGGCTTCGCAATTCCATCCACGCATTAAGATATTTATCATCATCAGGATTGGTGGGCTTATCATTTGCAGATATCTTGGCCAATTCCTGTCGTAGTGTTTTTACGTCTTGCTTATTCCTTACCAAAATTCTCGCACAGTTACCGCAACGGATAGCTCCCGCCACAGTATCCGCCCCGCACTTGGGACATTTAAGTAACATATAAGCCTACTTTAGAAGAATTTTAATTCAAGTACAAGATCAATGAAATGATACTATTTTTTAGCGTGTTCCGCTGGGTCAACAACCTCAGGAGAACCAAAAGCAGGAATTTTAGTTCCATCTGGAAGCTTAATTACCCCTGTGTTCTCATTGTAATGAGGAGGTAACGTTAGTGATCCATCAACCCAAAATCCATCATTTCCAATTTCGCCAGACATTGCCCTAGAAGGACCAAAACCAAATTTGCACGCTAGACCAAAACCATCCGCGTTTATCTCAGGATACTTTTGTGCGTCTTCTTTCCTTGGTTTTATTCGAGTTTCCTCAAGTGTTTCATTCATATCTTATATTAATAGTTATAGTACCATAATGAAATACTATAGTCAATAATTATAAAATTAAACCTAACAAATAAGTCTTAACCAGAGTCGCTTAACAAATCAAAATCAAAGCTCAAAAAAGAAGTAAGAGCTTGACTATAACTCTTGAATTATGACTTGTCAACCATTTATTTGTTCAACTTTTCCCCATTACCTCAACCAGCGCCACACAATATTCCACAGAGTTTGATATATCATCTTAATTACCTTAGGTGCGTACACAATCGGTATATCTAGTATTCTTCGCCACATCGGCACAGGACTTTGGGTGTCTTGCCAGTCTGACTGATATTGATCAGAGTAATTATTTTGATAATTCCCTAACTGGTCCATGGATTAATGCTAACATAAATAATAAAAGCATGACTAAACATTTCTTTATAAATTTATTTAAATCTTTGCGTAGTCATTGGCCAATTATTATTATTCTCCTGATCGCTCTTGCAGTTCGATTATATCGAATAAGTGAAATGGCATTATTTGATTTCGATCAAGAGTATGCCGTTAATTTCGCTAGACAAGTCAAAGAGTACCCGATTCGAATCGTTGGTCAAGGATTAAGTGTCCAAGGATTATTCATGGGTCCGTGGTATTTCTACCTCATGACTCCATTTTTCTGGCTTACAAATTTGCATCCTTTGGGTGGATACATTGGATCAATGTTACTGGGGACATTTACTGTTTATGTCTATTACTGGGTTGCAACCAAAATGTTTGGACACAAAGCCGGACTCATGGCTGCTTTTCTTCGAGCTATTCTTTTCAAGTCTATTTACGAGGACTGGGCCATCGTCCCCAGTTACTCTAGTGATTTACTTGTAGTTTTGTTATGGTATTGGTTATATCTTTATTGGCAAAGACGGTCTCCTAATTACATTTATGCAGGTTTAATTTTGGGTTTATTTACTAGTTGGCACCCAATTCAATTTCCTTTTTACTTCATATTTATAGTAGTGATAGTAGGGCGGTTACCCAAGATTAATCTCAAAAGCATTTTTTTATTTATAACGTCATTTATTATTCCAGTTTCACCACTTATCTTATTTGAATATTTACGTAATTTTGCAATGTCAAAACAAATACTTAACATGTTTACTCAACCTGCTACAGAAAGTTCAAATTTATCAGGGCGTCTAATTTACTTATTAAATATTATCGTATCAAGAGTTTTAGAATTGATTGATGTGTCTTTGCAATTTCAAGGCAGTTATATAATTTCTATATTCATTATTTTTGCAATTGTATATCTTGCATACAAATTATCTTCTAGCAAATTTCATCTCATTCTAATTCCAACCATAATCCTATTTATTGTTTATTATCTTCTATTTCCCACTCACGTTCCTGACTATTATCTAGGTGGAATTTCATCACTCCTTTTAATATACGTATCCGTTTCGGCAACTTTTTTATATCAAACAAACTGGGGTAAAGTAATTCTATTTTTTTGGTGTTTGGGGATAATATCCCAAACATCCCTTAAATTAAGTGCAAATTATACCAATCCATCATTGGCTAATTTAGCTCACAAAGACGCCATTGTCCGCGAAATCAAAGCTGATAGCCAAGGCAAACAAATATACATTTCATACATTACAGAACTTGGGTGGAAGTTCGGCTACCAATATTTGATCGACTATTATCACATCAATCAATCTTCCACAGCTGAAGGTGTGCCTGTGTACACAATCGTTTCACCACGTTCATTTTCTCCTGACAGTATTGGTAAATCATTTGGAAATATTGGGATCATATATCCCGATCAAAAATAGGGTAGTATATTTCAATCAACATAGTACTACTACCCAGATCTCAACTTAATAGCTAAAATAACGCCATGTCTGACAATAAAATTTCCTTAACTGATATAAAACATGTAGCTCAGCTTGCCAATCTTACTGTAACTGATGCTCAAGCTTCTCAGTTTCAAACCGAGCTATCAGCTGTGGTTGATCACTTCGAGGCATTATCGCAAGTTGATGTGATTAATGTGATACCTACAGCTCAAGTTACAGGACTTGAAAACATAACTCGAAAAGACCAAGTTGGAGTTAGAACTCTCGATCAGGATCAAGCCTTATCAATGACTCCAAATAAACATAATGGTTATATCCAAGTGCCTTCAATTCTTGCTAATCGAGCAGAAGATTAATTTAATAATATGAACACAATCAAGCAAATACAAAATCAATATGAAAACAAACAAATCAAAGTTTCCGATTATATCTCTTCATTGATCAAAAATAACCAAACCAAAGACACCAACCTTAATGCATTTATTTCTCATACTTCACAATTAGCTTTGGAGCAAGCTCAAAAACTTGACCAAGAAATAGCTCAGGATTCCTCAATAATTAAAAGTAAACCACTCTTCGGAATCCCGATTGCTCTCAAAGATATTTTTCTAGTTCAAGGCACCCTTACAACCGCAGCTTCTCAGGTTTTATCTAATTATCAAGCGCAATATTCATCTACAGTATGGCAACGATTGTCAGATGCTGGAGCTATCTGCATTGGTAAACTCAACTGCGATGCTTGGGCCCATGGTTCATCGGGAGAAAATTCTCAATTTGGACCTACGCATAATCCTTGGAATCCAGACTATGTCCCAGGAGGTTCTAGTTCGGGTTCTGCCGTTGCCATAGCTTCGCAGATGGCAACCGTATCCATGGGCAGTGATACAGGCGGTTCCATTCGATTACCTGCTAGTTTTTGCAATGTGGTAGGTCTTAAACCAACATATGGCAGAGTTCCACGATATGGAGTTATTTCTATGGCATCATCCTTAGATTCCATTGGACATTTTACTCAAACAGTTGAGGACTCGGCTATTGTCTTATCAGTTACTGCAGGTCAAGATCCATACGATGCCTCTACCAGCCCTGCACCAATTTCTTTATATCACAAAGATCTTACGCTTCCCAAGCGCAAATTAAAAATTGGTATTCCCAAGGAATATATAGATCAAGGGTTAGATCAAGAGGTTGTGCGGGTCTTCGAGGAAGTAAAGGCAGTTTTCAATCAACAGTTAGACTGCGAAATTGTTTCTGTCTCTCTCCCTCATACCCAATATGGAATTGCAGTTTATTATATTATCCAAACATCTGAAGTTTCCTCCAATCTAGGACGTTATGATGGAATTCGCTACGGACTTAAACGTGATCTGTTTGGAGACGAAGCAAAACGTAGAATTATGCTAGGAACATATGTTTTATCTGCAGGTCATCATGATGCTTACTACACCAAAGCACAACAAGTTAGAACCCTAATCAAACAGGACTTTGATACGGTGTTCCAAAATGTTGATGCTCTTATAGCTCCAGTTTCCCCGACCCCTCCATTCAAATTAAGTTCTAAAAGTGCAGATCCTATGCAAATGTATTTGTCTGACATTCTTACGGTTACGATAAATCTGGCAGGTGTTCCTTCAATATCAATTCCAGGTGGATTCTCGTCTTCTCATCTTCCAATCGGTTTCCAAATCATAGGACCGCACTTGTCAGAACAACTTCTCTTTCAATTAGGTCATGCATATCAACAGCAGACATCCTGGCATACTCAAACTCCAACTCTTTAATATATGAAAGAATTTCAATATTTACCAATCATCGGCATGGAAATCCATGTTGAACCCAAGACATCGTCTAAGATGTTTTGTGGGTGCGATGCCAATCATTTCAATGTTGCCCCAAATACTCATACATGTCCTGTTTGCTTGGGTTTGCCTGGAGCTTTGCCAATTCCCAACCAAAAGGCAATCAATGCATGTATTAAGCTGGGGTTGGCACTAAACTGCAATATCAACAAGCAATCCAAGTTTGATCGTAAGAACTATTTCTATCCTGATTTGCCCAAGGCCTATCAAATATCGCAATATGATTTGCCATTTGCCTATGATGGTACTTTTGCATTTCCTTCCCATATATCTTCTAATGATGAATTGATTGAAGATAAAGTTGGCATAATTCGCATCCACATGGAAGAAGATACTGGCAAACTTCAACATACCACTTTAAATAATGAATCGGTTTCGCTCGTTGATTACAACCGCTCGGGAGTTCCACTAATCGAAATTGTCACTAAGCCCGACATCCACTCGGCCATGCAAGCCAAACAATTCCTTAAATGGTTAGTGCAAACAATAACTTTTCTTAACATCTCCGATTGCAACATGGAAACAGGAGCCTTAAGACTTGAAGCTAATATCTCTGTAGCAAAAGTTGCACATGGAATTACCTCAATAAATCTTGATCAATTACCCCAATATAAGGTAGAAGTCAAAAACGTCAATTCATTTCGTTACATCGAAAAAGCTATTGAATATGAAATAGATCGCCAAATTAAAATTCTAGATCAAGGTAAAATTCCTACTCAAGAAACACGAGGTTTTAACGAAAACAAAGGTATTACTTTTTCTCAACGAACCAAAGAAACAGCTCAAGACTATCGTTATTTCCCCGAACCTGATATACCACCTATTAATACAAGTCAAGCAAAGATTGATCAAATCAAAAGCTCAATTAGTAGTACACCATATACACTTGTTCAACAACTTCTTCAATCACAAGTTAGACTTGATTATGCTCAGATAATTCTTCAAAACTCACAGACATATAATAAATTTCTTGAAGTTTGCGACATTCTATCCAAACAAGAAATAAAACAATTACAAATAGCCAAAATAATTGTTAATCAAAAAATTAATTTAATTACCCAAAGCACAGATGAAATCATTACTTTAATTAAAGCAAGTGAGAAAAAATTCAGCATATCACAATCAGAGATAACTAAAGTCGTCGATATAATTATTTCCACTTATCCGCAAGAAGTCCTCAAATACAAACAAGGCAAAACATCTCTGGTTGGTTTCTTTATTGGTCAAGTACAAGCACAAACCAAAGGTCAAGCGGATCCCAAATTAGTTTCACAAATACTTCTTACCAAACTATCTTGACTATAGCGTTAACTGCAACTTAAAGACGACTTCTTTTTAGTGTATAAATTGTACCAACACTATGGCGTTCGTCCCCTTACATGTACATACAGAGTATTCACTTCTTGATGGATTATCCCAAATCAAGCCGTTGATCAAAAAGGCGCAAGAATTCGATTTCAATTCAATGGCCATTACTGACCATGGAGTCATGTATGGCGCAATAGAATTTTATAAATCATGCAAAGAAGCCAATATTAAGCCAATTATTGGCATGGAGGCGTATATATCCAAAGAGAAACATACGATCAAAGATCCCAGTAAAAAAACCAATGCCAACCATTTACTTCTACTCGCCAAAAACTACCAAGGTTACCAAAATTTAATGAAACTAACTAGCATTGGACAACTGGAAGGATTTTATTACAAACCAAGATTTGATAAAGAGACGCTAAAAAAATACTCTCAAGGACTAATCGTGACTTCAGCTTGTCCAGCAGGAGAGCTGGCAGAAAGCTTAATTAACGATGACTGGAAAAAAGCCCGCAACACGGTGCAATGGTTTCTAGATATTTTTCACGATGATTATTATTTAGAAATCCAAAAACACGAATATGAATTATATATTCCCCAAGCACAAGATTCGAAGATAAAACAAGATCTAGAAAAGATGAAACAAAATGAAAAAATAATTAATGATGGAATCTTTAAGTTAAGTCGTGAGTTTGGAGTCCCGATTGTTGCCACAAATGACTCCCACTATATTAATCAAGACGACGCACCGGCCCAAGATGCTTTGGTTTGTGTTGCTACAGGTACGACCGTTGATCAAGTTGATAGATTGCGATTTATTGACTCTCCTTCATTCTACGTTCGCTCACAACAAGAAATGGAAACTCTTTTTGCTGACATCCCCGAAGCTATAACGAACACTCAAATAATTGCAGATAAATGCGATGTCGAAATTACATTGGGTAAATGGTTTTTTCCCAAACCACAACTACCTTCTGGTGTAAGTGAAGAACAAGAACTACGCTCCGAAATTGCCAGATTAACTTCTCAGCGAATTGAAGTTAATTCTAATATCGAAAAACGAATAAATTACGAACTTGATACTATCTGCACCAAAGGATATGCGGGATATTTCCTCATCATGGCAGAATTTGCCAATTGGACTAAGAGTAGAGGTATTATTACCAATACTAGAGGTTCTGCAGCTGGATCCATTGTTTCCTACATCCTCGGAGTTACTAGTGTTGATCCAATTAAGTATTATCTGCCATTCGAGCGTTTCCTTAATCCCTTCCGCCCTTCTCCTCCTGATATTGACCTTGATATCGCTGATAATCGTCGTCAAGAAATGATTGAATTCATAACCCAAAGATTCGGCAAAGACAAAGTAGCCCAAATCTGTACATTTGGTCGTATGATGGCTAGAGCTTCAATCAAAGATATAGCTAGAGTCTTAGGTTACGAATATAGTTTCGGCGATCAATTAGCCAAACAAATACCCGAAGGATCCCAAGGGTTTCCCATGTCCATCAATCGAGCCTTGGAAGAAAGCAATGAACTCAAAGTTCGTTATGACACTGACAAAGAAGCTAAAAAAGTTATTGATCTTGCCAAGAAAGTAGAAAGAAATGCTCGCCATATCTCCGTTCATGCTGCTGCAGTTGTCGTGGCTCCTGATGAATTAACCAAATTTACGCCACTCCAAAAAGAAACTAAAGGTGAAAAGGTAATCACTCAATATGAAATGCATGCAGCCGAAGATGTGGGATTGATAAAATTTGACATCCTAGGTATTACCCAGCTTTCAATTATGAACTCAGCCTTAGATATTATTGAGGCAATGCACGGGAACCGTATAGATTTAGAAAAAATTCCATTAGATGACAAACCAACCTTTGAATTATTGTCCAGAGGCGAAACTCACGGAGTTTTTCAGCTAGGAAGTTCAGGCATGACCAAATGGTTAGTTGACCTAAAAGCTACAAGAGTAGAGGATTTGATGGCCATGATAGCCCTGTTTCGTCCGGGTCCAATGGCTAATATCCCAGAATATATCGCGCGCAAAAAAGGAGAAAAACCCATTCAATATGCACATCCGAAGATGGCCAAATTCCTCGAAAGTTCATTTGGAATTCTCGTCTATCAAGATGATCTATTATTTACTGCGTTAGAACTTGCCGGCTATAACTGGGAAGAAGTTGATAAATTTCGCAAAGCCGTTGGTAAGAAAATTCCTGAAGAAATGGCAAAACAGCACATAAAGTTCGTAGAAGGGTGTCAAAAACATAGTGACATGTCCAAGTCCGAATCAGAAAATTTATGGAAATTATTCGAGCCATTTCAGGGTTATGGATTTAACAAAGCTCATGCTGCTAGCTATGGTATGGTTTCATATCGTAGTGCCTATCTCAAAGCCAATTATCCAGTTGAGTTCATGACGGCACTCTTAACCGCAGATACCAATGATGCTGACAAAGTTACCGCAGGAATCGAAGAGTGTAGACGCATGAAAATAATAGTTTTGCCACCTGACATTAATTCATCACAAAGTAGTTTTACTATTGAACCAAATGACAAATCTTTACACAACCAAGCAATAAGGTTCGGCTTGACAGCCATCAAAAATGTTGGATCAGCTGCGGTAGAGGCAATTGTTAGTGAACGTCAAACAAATGCTTACCAGAGTATTGCTGATTTTATTTCTCGAATTGATAACCGCAAGGTTAACAAAAAAGTCATGGAGAGCCTTATCAAGGTAGGAGCTTTGGATGCATTCGGCAATCGGGCAGCTCTCTTACAAGCTGCTGATGAACTCAAGGCTATGGCGGATAAGCAAGCCAAACTAGCAGTTAAGAATCAATCAAGTCTTTTCCAAGATTCAGAAAACGATTTTTCTAATATGCTTCACTTTCCTCTTCCACAAGTAAATGATTTGCCATTGGAAATCAAACTTTCCATGGAAAAAGAACTTCTTGGATTTTATGTTACCGAAAATCCAATTGCAAAAAAACTTTCAGTAATCAAAGCAGCCATAACTCATCGAATCGATGAGATAGATATAGGCAAAAATTATAATCAAATAGTTAAAGTAGGCGGATACATAAAACAAATCAGACAAGTAACAACCAAGAAAAACTCAAAGCAAATGGCATTTGCTACTTTGGCTGATGAAACAGGAGAGATTGATATAGTTGTCTTCCCCAAAATATTTGAACAGACCAAAGACTGTTGGCAGGAAGAGCAAATTTTGGTTGTAGAGGGAAAAGTAGATTTCAAAGAAGATAAACTCAACATACTAGCCGACAAAATCACCTTAGTTACACCTAGTGGTCAATCAATAAGTCTAGAACCTGACGTTCATACTTTGCTCATCCCTCGAAAAACCTCACAGCAGCAACTAGTCAAGATAAATACTTTACTTAAAGAAAACACAGGCGATCATAAATTAACTCTAATGTTCGAAAACGGAGGTTCAAAACCTAAACTTATGATTTTACCCTTTGGAGTAAATTTTAACGCTGATGTGCGCAATCAAATTATTCACATCCTCAAAAATCCTTATGGATAAAATCTAGTATAATTTAATTATATAAATTTTATGAAAAAAACACACAAGCCTAAATTTATTTTTACAATCGGCGGTGTTCTATCAGGGGTTGGAAAAGGTGTTGTAAGTGCGTCACTGGGCATGTTACTCAAAAACAGAGGTTACAAAGTCGCTGTTATAAAAATTGATCCATATATATCAATAGATGCAGGTACTATGAGACCCGCAGAGCATGGTGAGGTTTTTGTGACCGCCGACGGGGGGGAAATAGATCAAGACTTAGGCACTTATGAGCGCTTCATGAATCAACCTTTTAATAAACAAAGCAATATAACTACGGGCAAGGTTTACCAAGCAGTTATTGAGAAGGAACGTTCATTTTTCTATCAAGGCAGAGATGCTCAATTTATTCCCGATGTAATTAATCAAATTAAAGAAATGATCCTATCTCCATTGACGGATGAGGATTTTGTTATTGTTGAAATTGGAGGAACTACTGGTGATACCGAAAATCTTGGTTTTCTATACGCGGCTCGTGAAATGGCTGTTGAGTATCAATGCCAATATATATTAGTTTCATACGTGCCTTTTCTCAAAAACGTGGGGGAACTCAAAACGAAACCAACCCAGCATGCAGTGACTCAGCTAAGGTCGACTGGTATCAGTCCTGATTTCATCATTACACGTAATGAAATACCACTAGATCCTCCTCGTAAAGAAAACATAGCCAAACGTTGCTTTATTCCCATCTCTCATGTCATTGATAATCCCGATGTAAAAACTATTTATCAAGTACCTCTGACGTTAGAAGCAGCCAACTTACCCAAACTTCTACTCAAAGGTTTTGATCTTCCTTGCCCCACGCCCAAGATATCGTCATGGATTAAGTTCATTGATAATCTTCAAAATTCACCTAAAACAGTCAATGTCGGTTTGATTGGCAAATACCTCAAACATGGGGATGCCCAGCATCAGGATGTCTATGTATCGGTTATTGAAGCTATTAAACATGCATCAGGTAATCTTAACGTCAAACCAAATATCATTACGATAAATTCAGAAGATATTGAAATAAAAGGTGCCAAGTTTTTAGACAAACTTAAATTAGATGCCATTATTATCCCTCAAGGTTGGGGGTCTCGTGGGACAGAGGGTAAGATAATTGCAGCAAATTATGCCCGCATCAAAAAAATTCCTTATTTAGGTTTATGTTTTGGAATGCAATTGGCAGTTATCGCTTTTGCTCGTAATGTAGCTAAACTAAAATTGGCCAATTCAGAAGAGATTGATCCTCGAACCTCCTATCCTGTTATTCACCTTATGCCTGATCAGAAAAAATATTTAGCTAAAAAACAATACGGGGGGACGATTAGGCTTGGGCAATGGCCATGTCAATTAATTGATGCGAGTCTTGTATCTGATTCGTATCGTCAAGCTGCCAAAATATATAATTACGATTATTTCAAACCTAAAGCAGGAGAATTTACCGTTCTTGAGCGACACAGACACCGATATGAATTTAACAATCAATATAAAGATCAGTTAGTAGGTGCGGGACTAATAATTTCTGGCATTTCTCCAGATGGCCAACTTGTAGAAATGGTCGAACTTCCTCGCAACACACACCCTTTCTATGTTGCCACTCAAGCGCACCCCGAGTATCAATCTCGTATCAGTTCACCACATCCACTCTTTCTTGGTTTAATTCAGGCATCCTTAAACCAACGCAACTCATAAATTTTTTCAATATTCTATATTTTAAGCTGGGCTTTGCGTATTTGGTTAATAATTGTTAAAATACACTAGGTAAAATATCTATGGCAATATACGCAAACTGGAATGAAAACAAATTCGCGATTGGCGACACAATCATCGTTAGTCAAAAACTTGTTGAAAAAGACGCTGATGGCAACACAAAAGAACGTGTCCAACTTTTTGAAGGCACGTTAATTGCCATAAACGGTAAACAAGAAAACAAGTCCATAACCGTTCGTAAAACAGGAGCTAACTATGTCGGGGTAGAGCGTGTATGGAGCCTTGGATCTCCATGGATCAAAGATATTACAGTCAAAAATGTAGCCAATGTTCGTAGAGCTAAGCTCTATTATGTGCGTAATCAGTCTCGGAAACAGCTTCGTAAATTGACTCTCAAAAAGTAATTCAAAATATATTAGAGTAGTTAATAGTGAGAAAAAACACTTCAAGTATCGGCAATTTAGCAGAAAATTTCGCAGTCCAAGAATTATCAAAACTTAATTACCAAGTAATTACTCGAAACTATCATTGTCCTTATGGAGAAATTGACATCATCGCCCAAGATAAAGACACTTTAGTTTTTGTTGAAGTCAAAGCTCGTTCTAGTGCAATTTTTGGATCTCCACTCGAAGCAGTGAATATTTCAAAAATATCCAAAATTTCCCAGACAGGAGAACATTTCATTAACAATTATAAAGGTACTCTTCCAATCAAGAATCGTATCGATGTCTTTGCCGTCTACATAACAAACTTTAATCAATACACATACCAACTTTTTTCAAACGTCAATCAATACATTACATAGATTTAACTAAACTCTTTTCTCTCTCAAACAAACTTATTTTTGCGAAGAGTTTACATCATTTTCTACTGACACAGTTGGAGTTGGCATTGGAGTAGGTTCTAACCAGCTTTTAGCATCCTTGTCCAATATCCGAGCAATACTACTATCCCATGAATAAACATTTGTTTTATCAGTTTGCCTGAAATTAGCACTATTTTTATTCGAAAACTTCAAAATCAAAAATGGACTCGATTCATTTTCTTTATAATAACTAATTGAATTGGCACTACTATCATCAATTCCCAAACTTGCATGTTTATCAACATTTTGACTAACTATTTCTACATTTATACCATCTAATACTTTAGCCAATTTATCGGCATCTCCTTGTATGGCTCTATCCTCACCAAGTGGCTTATCTGTTTCCAAAAACCAAATTCCATCTTTCAAAGTCATTCCGATTGAGTCTTCACCCTTTTGAACAACAATTCTTTTTACATCATTCATACTCCCATCAGGGTCAAATTTTACAACTCCAGAGTTTTCATTGCTACTTTTATTGATTAATTTATTTTGTGCCAACCATATTCCACCTAATACAATTGTCACAAGTAACAGTATTTGTATTGTTTTTCCTTTCATATTAGACTAATTTCCTTTGTGATAATTTCCTTCGCCTTCTAAGCCAATAAACTCCAAACAGCCCCACCAAGACAGGAATGCCAATAATATTTCCATATTGTGAAATCACTAATTGATCTTTACTTTCAAGTTGTAAAATCGCCGGAGCAAAATCTTTCCTCGCGACAACCTGCTCTCCTTCATTCAACGTTAACCAATCAACCAAATTGCTTAAGAAAGCAACATTTGCTGGTTTATATTGAGCAAACATATCTAGTGCCAAATCACTATCTCCAACCACTACGACCTTCGATCCAGATTTTTCTGCTACAGCCGCAAGTGTAAATTGTTCATTTTTACCAATTTTGGGAGCCAAATCTGGTTGAATTGAAAAGGACTCAGTAAGGGAGCCCGCATTTTTACCTGTAGTCAACAAGACTGAAGAGTTAACCCCATCAGTTGGCTTGACATCCAAACTGCTAGCCCATCCCAAAGTTACTGATCCGATACCACCGATGGGACTAAAGGATTTATTAGTAATTGAATTAATCCAAAACGAGTACGGGATCAAATATCTAATCGGACCATTGTCCAATGGCACAGGTTCGTTATTCTCAACATCATAAACTAGATTCTTGTTAACGCTGATTCCATAACTACTTAAAATCGCATCCATTCCATTATTAACCACATTCCCAACACCTAGTTGATAATCTGGCGCAACTCCATCAATTAATAACATTGCATCTCCTCCAGCAGCCAGATACTCGCTAAGACCTGCGCTTACTGTTGCATTAGCTGCTTCGGTAGGACCTACTGCGAGCAAAGCTACATATTTGTCTGGCGTTACAGGCTCAGAAAAATCAACATCTCTAAGGGTATACTCGGTTTTTAGCATTGATGCCCAGACTTTGTAATCAGAGACCTCATTTTTTTCGCCAATATTTGTAATAACTCCGATAGTTTTAGGTTGATTATTTGTTAGCTTTCTTATTCTTCGCGTGAGTTCATATTCAAGATTTCCAGCATCGCTTATAAACTCAACAGATTCTCTCTTATCGCCATAGGCTACAGCTACACCTAGGTAGCCAGCTTGTACTTGGAGCTTACCAGTTGATACACTATTGAAGTTTACTTGCCTGATCCCATCTTCAGCTGCCTTTTGAGCTATTTCAGGATCAGAATCAGGATAAAATACACTTAGCTTTACCTTACCCTTACCATATCGCACATAATCATCCAATAGATCTTTAGCATATCTCTCCGTTAATTGAGTTTGACCCGCAGGTAACTGCTTAGAGGTATAAAAATTTATTTTCAAGACATCATCTAAGTTTGCCAAAGTCGCCTTAGTTCCGCTTGACAGACTATACAACTGACCTCTCGACCAATCCATTCTCCAAGGCCAGACATCAAGTATTTGGTTAATGAATACCCCGATCAAAGCAAGTATTCCCGCTGCCAAATACAAACTTCTACGCTTGTTTTTATTTTCAACAGTTTTGGGTTCCATCAGTTTGATACTAGTTAGCCCCAGCATTAAGCCTCCGCTTATAACAAAAAACACAATATCTCTGATAACAACAAGTCCCTTGTTCAACTGAGCTACATGAGTCAAAATACTAAGCTGAGACAAAATAGTTCCTGCCACCCCTGGTACAGCAATCAAAACAAAATCCAACCCGATCAAAATCCAACCAAATATCAGAGCAGCACTTACAAGGAAACTACTGATTACATTATTTGTCCAAGAAGATACAAACATTCCAATTGCAATAGCTACACCACCTGCTAACCAGGCTCCCAGATATCCTGCCCAAGCTTGACCCCAATCAAAAGTTGAAAAGTTTCCAACAGTAAAGGGTAATGATGTCGTTATTAACAGTAGTGCAGTTAAGAATCCCCAAGCACCCAAGAACTTACCAACAACTATTTGCCATTCTTTAATTGGATGAACTAATAAAAGATCAAGAGTTTGTTTGCGTTTTTCCTCCGACAACGATCTCATTGTCAGTGCAGGGGCCAGAAGCATCAGAAACCACGGCCAAAGATTAAAGAAATCTCGCATTGTAGCCTCACCATTAAACAATGTGGTTTGCCAAAACATGAAGTAACTTGGTAACAAGTAAGCAATCGCTACCACATAGGCAGTAGGTGAATTCAAGAAAGCCAAGAATTCTCGTTTGGTAATAGTTAAAACTGTTTTCATATTAATATTTTTATGTAGTTAATTGTGCAAATACGTCTTCAAGAGCGACTTGCTTCTGAATTAATTCGTATAATTTCCAATTATTGCTCGCAGCTAATCTAAAGACATCAACTCGCAAGTCAATATCAGGTTTTACAACAATTGTGTATCGGCTTCCAGGGCCTGATTCACTCTTTTGTGTTATTTCTTTAACACCTGCAAGTTTCTTCAAAACATTCAAGACTTTGCTTCCTTCAATCACAGTCTCGATTATTTGCGATCCGCTTGAGCTTTGACCCAAACTTTCGGGTGTCCCGTCAGCAACTATTACACCTTTGTGTAATATCATCACTCGACTACACATCTTCGATATTTCAGATAGCACATGTGAACTAATAACCACTGTTCTTTTCTTTCCTAAATCTTTAATCAAGTTATGGATATCATGTCTTTGATTAGGGTCAAGTCCTTCGGTAGGCTCATCCAAAATCAAAATTTTAGGTTGACCCAAAATCGCTTGAGCTAACCCTACTCTTTGTCGATAGCCTTTTGACAACTCCCCAATAGGTCGATAATAAACATCCCTAAGACCACTTTTACTAACTGCATCCATGATTTCATCTTTATTTATTCTTTGATATTTCAAAGTCGACCAAAAATTCAACCATTCTTCAACTGTCATTTCTTCATACAATGGGTTATTTTCTGGCAGAAAGCCCATATTTTGCTTAACTTCTTGGTTTTCGCTGGGATTAAGATTATCCACCATCACAGTGCCTCTTGTCGCTGGCAACAAGCCTGTCATGGCTCGCAATGTTGTAGTTTTTCCCGCCCCATTAGGACCCAACAAACCCACAACCTCACCTTCTTTAATTTTAAAACTCAAATCTTTAAGCACTGCCAAATCACCAAATTGTTTTGAAACGTTCTTAAATTCAATCATATTTCGTACTTATTGATACATTATTTTCGCCTTCCTCGTCAAGCAGTAAGATTATCTTTTTATTTATGAATCTCCAAAATTTGCATTGCTTCTCGTCTTGCAAACTCAACATCATGTTCATTCAGGTCGCTTAAGTTCCGATCATCTATGTTTATTAATTGCTTCAATGTGACGATCCCTCGATCAACTAAAGTTTGTACCAAGTTAGCCCTTGAACCTTTCAAGCTTGTTATCGGGTACAAACCATATTTATCAATTAATAAGCGTAAACTATTATTTTCGGGATAGTTCCAACTCATGATATTCAGACCTTTGCACTGAGCATAAGTAGTTGCATCATCTGTTAGCTTAGTATTAGTTATTAACCAATAATGCCCCATCGGTTTACCTTGAATTCCATAGTGCGACCAAGCACTCTTAACATCTTGACTCCGAGCCCAGATATATAAGGCTACCTTGACATCAGATTTAATTCCATAAGTATTATGAAATTTACACTCTGCCAAATCCACCTTGGTATCATTTATTGCCATAACATCAATTTCATGAGTTACACACTCTCCTCTAATTAATACCCCGCATGAAGTATGAAACCCCATCGCTTCAAATATTTGACCGATAAATTGTTCAAAAGCATAACCGCTTGGCCCTAGTTTGATCATGCTTTCACGAACTGAATATCGAGCAGTGTGATAAGGATGATATTTATCAAGTTTTTTTACCACAAACCTACGAATATCGTCTGTGCTGGTAATTTCAGGTAATTTGCTATTTAATTTCTCACTAAATTTATAGACTTCTTTAGGATCGAGGGCTGAACGATTCATTGACCTTTGGAGCTTCTCCATCGAAAAAGGTTCCACTGTCCCATCTGCTTTGATGACGTTTTGCACAACCATTAATATCAGTCTGCCAACATTTCATCCAAATTACTAGGGACGTTTATTTAATTTTTGCAATTGCATACATAATATGCGCGACGTATAATCTCATTCGTTTCCATATATGACATACGAACAGATTAGAAATTCTTTCAACCAAACTTTTGGCAATGACTACGCTTTCGTTGGTCACGCGGAACTTGCTCCTGTCGGACCATTCGATCAAGAAATTGAACCAAGATATAACCTCACACTACTTCCTAGTGCCAAGGACTGGTACAAGGGTATGGAACCCATCACTTCGCTAGTCATTAATTGCATGGATCGAGATGTTAGCCCCAAGATTCCTCGTCGAGTTGATAAATCAGTAATAACAATTGCCGGAGGGGTGGTTCAATCCCAAGATCGCCAAGCAGTGCTTACAGATTTTTTTGGACAATTAGCCCAAGACTACACAGCTGGGAACTTATCTAACTTACGCGAAATCTCACTCGGTGGCCACAACCACACATGCGGATATGTTGGAGTTGAATTGGGACAAGGTTTGCCTAACTTCCTTGGGTGTGCCCCTCGATCTCCTGAGGAAAACTCTTATATGAAACGATTAATCATTAACGGCGCCTATCGAGTACTTGAACCCTTCAAAAACGTGCAAGGTTTACAAATAAAAACAGAACTATTCGATACCCAACGCAGTTTTCAAGAACCGCCGTCTTCTCTTAAGCCCTTTAATCATCTGGACACTCATCCTTTATCTCTTGAAGAATTACGATCTTATCCTAACCAAATCACTGCTTAATTTCTTCATCTCCTTAGAGTAAAATATATACAGATTAAGTTTTACTTAATTTATTGGATAGCTATGCCGGGGTGGTGGAATTGGCAGACACGCAGGACTTAAAATCCTGTGCCCTTTAAAGGCGTGCGGGTTCGACCCCCGCCCTCGGTACAAAAAATGTAACTAACAGCCAAGTGTATCAGTTGCCCATTTTTCTATGACTTCGAACTGTTCATTGTTATTAAAAAACACAGACAGTTCTTGAGCTCTGAGATAATTTGATTTACTAGTCAAATTATGTGATCCAATCAAAACTTGATTACCTTCATATCCTTTGACCAGTAAAGCTTTGGTGTGAACTCTTTGGTCAGGATTATACAAAACCGGAATATTGCCAATCGGAGTTGGAAGACGATATTTTTCAATCGTAGATTCGAGTCTTCTTTGCGGATCAGAAGTCACAATCGCCACATCTACGTCTCTTTTTATTGCATTTTGCAGACACCTCACAATAGATCCATCAGGAATATGGGGAGAGATTAATCGAACTTTATCGGTAGCTCTATCTATCATTTCCCGTGCATGGTCATAAATTCCCGATTTCCCGAAACGATAACCCGAATCAAACAGCAATTTACCTCCATCAAATGTTAAACATAAATCAGGTCCAGTCTGTTCACTATAAACCAAGTCATATATTTGACGAGCTTGCTCCGCCAGATTAGCACTTTTGATATGAACCATAGAATCTACCCAACTGGTGCATTCATCTGCTAAGTTAGCACTTCCCATCCAAACCTCTTCGTCATTAATTACTGTCTTTATATGAACCCGTTTCCATATGGGGTGATTTTGCCACAGACGTCCCACCTTCGACAAATATCTAAAATCTACATCGGCATCTTGTAACTCTGATGCTAACTCAAGTTTGTGTTCCATCATTTTTTTACTATAAAAATCTGAGTGATCATCAAAACTTTTACCATTGACCCAATGCCTTGAAAAATCGTCAACAGCGACCCTTACATTACCACCACTCCTTGAAGTATTCACAACTGACCTCCAGAATGGTTCAGCCAAATGACCCCTATCAAATTGGAAAAATAATACATCCCAATTTTGCTTAGGATTTTCATTCATTTTACCAATTACACTCTGAGTAAAGTCCAAATGATTTAAGACTTCAACTTGACTGCACATATAGAAATATATTATAAGACATTAAGTCAATTTATAACAACTAAACTGTGACAATCTTAAATCATTATTTTTTTCAGATTTCTAAATTTATCCTAATCAATCAACTTCCAATAAAATATAATTTTTAAACAACTTACTTCATGTTAGTATTTGTCCGTGCGGATAAACCAACATCTTGCTATAATCACAGTATCTCGGGGAGTAGCTCAGTTGGTAGAGCGCGCGCTTTGGGAGCGTGAGGCCGCAGGTTCAAGTCCTGTCTCCCCGAC
>CAZLQM010000021.1:0-18384 GCA_964561945.1 uncultured Gammaproteobacteria bacterium
TGTGGTATAGATTTTTGTATACGGTCTTTGGATTTGACTTTTTTGACGATAGGTATAGTAATTATATTTATGACAGAGGTTGAGGTGATTGATCCTGGGTTAACTGAATTAGATTGGCAGGAAATGAAATCTGCGAGTGGGTATGGACCGGAGGTTGAAACATTACGAGGTTATTTGGATATTGAAGAAGAAGATATTCGATTAGATGGAGAACGCGGAGAACAAGTTGAAGCATTAAACTCATATTTGCCAAATTATGAGGTTTACAACCCAGGGGAAATTGATTCAGTGTTGTTAGATGAAATAGCACTTAAATATGGAATTAAAGGGGGATTGGAAAGCAATGTTTTGATGTTGCCTTTCGGAGAAAGAAATATTATTGGGAGAGAACAAAGATTGTTATATTTTGCACTAGCTTTAGATGAGAATGGAAATTTAAATAGAGATCCAAAGATTAAAGAGTATGGTGGAGTTGATCAATTGCCTAAAAATAGAATTGTTTCTTTTGGAGATTGTAATGTAGCTTGTCCTTATTGCAAAAGAGATTGTCAATTCGTAGATGATAGCGGTCATCCGATTTTGTCTTTGCCGGTGCCAATTTCTGCTGTGGCAAGTTTGGGGGAAGGTGCGATTGGGAGAGGAGAGACAGTTAGGTTTTCGGGCGGGGATCCTGTGATGTATCCTCGAGCTACTTTGGCATTGGCAGAGTATTTTTTTACACGCCATGGATCAAAAGTATCGATTGCCCATAATGGATCTGGGACTGAATGGGTTAGCAGAATGCTTCCATATCTTAATTCTGCGGCAATAGATTTGAAAGCTCCTCCAGATAAAATCGCTGAAATAATGGGAATTCGACCTAGTGCTGGACCTGTTATGTACGAGAGGTCGTTGAGAACGCAAGAGTTGTTAAGTAAGGGAGGAGTATTGCTTGATGTAAGAACGCCTATTTTTGGAGAGACAACTTTAGATGATATGAAGACATTGGCAGAGGCAATTTGCAGTAAAAATGAATTGGCAAAAACTTTTTGGACGTGGAGATTGTATAAACCAGTTGAAGGTTGTACTTGGCAAGCGCCTGTAATGGAGAGGGTGAGTGAGATGCTTTTGCAGGTTTCTTCTGAATTCCCGGATTTGTGGATGGGAATTCGGGCTAAGTGGGAGAGAGGTGGAATGCAGTATTATCGTGAAGGGAGACAGATTGCTGTATCTAGTGATACATCAGATGTAATAAGTAGTGAGTTTGGATCAGGCAATAAAATTTGATGCTGGTTTTATAGTTTCTACTTAATTACGGGAAGTTTGAGCCAAAGGTTATCTAAAGTTAAAGTAGTGTGCGCGTTGGATTCGAGGTGGGTTTGGGTTTGTAATAATCGGGTGGTAATGGAAGCAAATGATGAGTTGGTTTGAAGTAAGAAATGACTTTGGTTGATGAGATCTTGGATGAATTCCAGAGCCAAAGATTTGTCTTTGTATTGATTGGAGAGAGCGAAACGATTGAGATGTGGAGTGCGGAGAATTTGAATTAATTGGTCTGGATTGGTGGTTTGGGTTTGGATGAAGTTGTGTAATTGGCAACGAGATAAAATTGTGGGGAGTAAGTTATGGGTATTGGGCACGATGAGGATGACGGCGGAATTAGCAGGCGGTTCTTCGAGAGTTTTAAGAAGGGATTGTTGGGCTTCTTGAGTTAGTAGATGGGCGTGAGTGATGATGGCGTATTTGGTCGGAGATTGGAGAGGAGCGATGGATAGCCAAGGGATAAGTAGCCGGATTTGGTCAATGCCAATGGATTGTTGTTTGTCAGGGGAAATCAATTGTAAGTCAGGTGAAGGATTGGGTGTTTGGGCGAGAGTTAAGCTGTGGGTTAATCCTTGATTGAGATCGGGATGGATGATGATGTGGCTATGCATGAAGATTTTTTTGAACGTTTTATTTGACAGGGGTGTGATCCGCTTGAATAATGGTATATATCATGGACGCTTCTGGTGCTAGTGCTGATTTGAATAATGTACCTTTGTGGCAGGGTAAAGGATTTAGTAGTTGGAGTGGTGGGGGTACGGGAGGAAGCGCTTTGTTAGATACGTTATTGGACCGGCAGTTATTAACAGATGTGCAGGTAAGTGAGGTTAAGAACAAGCAGATATCAAGTGGACAAACAGTTGAGGAATTGCTGGTGGATAGTGCGTTTATTACTAAGGAAGATTTGGGGCGATTGAAGTCAGAGTTAAATAATATTCCTGCGATCGCGGTGGATGCGACGCCTGTGTCTCCTGAGGCTTTGGCGTTTATCTCAAAACCTTTGGCTGAGAGGTACAAGATTTTGGCGTTTAGTTATGATCGAGTTAATAATTATTTGTCTGTGGCGATGGCGGATCCTTTGAATTTGGAGACGGTTCAGTTTATTGAGAAGAGAACGCGGACGCATTTGAAGACTTTTTGGGCGAGTGAGGATGTTTTGTTAAAGGTGATTAAAGAGCGTTATGAAGATAGCGTTAATTCTGATGTGAGAGCGATTTTGAAAGACGAGGACATTGTGGGTCGTAAAGGAGTGACTGGGGCTACGAAGTCAAAAATACTGCGTGAAGATCCGATTCCAAATATCGTTAATCAGGTACTTAAAGATGCAATCGGTTCGAGGGCATCGGATATACATATTGAACCATTGGAAGATCGAACTAGGATTAGGTTTCGGATTGATGGAATTTTACAGGAAAGATTAGTACTACCGCATGCTGTGCATGATGCTTTGGTGTCGAGGATTAAGATTGTGTCGAATCTTAAGATTGATGAGAAAAGATTGCCTCAAGATGGAAGGTTTAATTTTAAGACTGAGGATAATGAGATTGATTTGCGGATATCTACTTTACCGACTGTAAATGGAGAAAAAGTAGTTATGCGGTTACTGCGAAAAACAGGCGGGGCTTCGAGTTTGGGGGATTTGGGATTGCGGGGTAAGGCGCTTGAGGATTTGGAAAGAAGCATTGAGAAGCCTCATGGAATTATTTTGGTAACTGGTCCAACGGGGTCTGGTAAAACTACAACCCTCTACTCTGCCTTAACCAAATTAAATACAGCTAAGGTAAATATTATGACGCTTGAGGATCCGGTTGAGTATCAAATGGTGGGAGTGAACCAAGTGCAAGTAAATTCCGCTATTGGTTTGACATTTGCATCGGGTTTGCGGTCATTTTTGCGCCAAGATCCTAACATTATTATGGTGGGAGAAATCCGTGATAGTGAAACGGCTGAGTTGGCAATTCAAGCATCTTTAACAGGGCATTTGGTTTTATCAACTTTGCATACTAATAGCGCAGCAGGATCTTTGCCACGTTTGATGGATATGGGGGCTGAGACTTTCTTACTTGCTTCGACGATGATCGCGATTGAGGCACAGCGAGTGGTGAGGAAGATCTGTGATTCATGCAAAACCCCTTACGAGCCGTTGGAACCTGAAATTGCTAATATGAAAGAGATTTTGGGGAGTAATTACCCTGAAGAAGGGATTAGCCAGTTGTATAAAGGTCAGGGATGTACGGAATGCAATAATGGCGGATATTTGGGGCGGACTGGAATTTATGAGGTATTACCAGTGACGGATAAAATTGCAAAAATGATTTTGGAACGTAAGAGTTCGGCAGAGATAGAGAAGCAAGCGGTGAGTGAAGGAATGATTACGATGAAACAAGATGGATATCTTAAGGTAATTGAAGGCATAACGACAATTGAGGAGGTTTTGCGGGTGGCTGAGACATAGTATTTTTGACGTTTGCAATAATTGCTGGTTTTGGTCACAATGAATAATATGCCTGCCAAAGTAATGAATATCCAAGAGTTACTTGAAATTGCGATTAAGCAAAGTGCGAGTGATTTGCATTTGACTGTGGGAATGAGGCCGTTATTGCGGGTTGATGGAGATTTGCATCAGTTGGTGAATTTTGATGTATTAACAAGTGAAGTTTTGATGGGTCAGATTGAGTCGTTGATGAGTGATGAACAGAAGAATTTGTTTGAGAGTAATCGGGATCTGGATTTTTCGTTTGAGTTTGAAAAAATTGCTAGATTCCGTGTAAATGCTTATTTTCAATTAGGCAATCCAGCGGCTGCTTTGCGGTTGGTGACGATGAAAATTCCGACAATCGATGAGCTTAATTTGCCAGCTGTTTGTCATTGGTTTGCACAGTTGAAACAGGGTTTGGTGTTGGTTACAGGTCCGACTGGTCATGGTAAATCTACGACTCAGGCTGCGATAATTAATCAGGTTAATCAGACGCGTGCTGATCATATCGTGACAATTGAAGATCCAATTGAGTATGTGCATACGCCGAACAAGTGTTTGATTTCGCAACGGGAACTGCATAGTGATACCTTGTCTTGGTCGGTAGCACTTAAGAGTGTTTTGCGTGAGGATCCCAACGTGGTGTTGATTGGGGAGATGCGGGATTTTGAGACGATTGAGTCGGCATTGACGATTGCTGAGACGGGGCATTTGGTGTTAGCCACGTTGCACACCAATAGCGCAGCTCAAACAATTGATCGTATCGTGGGTGTGTTTCCTCCCCATCAACAAAACCAAATTCGGATGCAATTGGCTTCGGTGATGTCGGGAGTTTTTTCGCAGAGATTACTGCCAGCCATCGGCGGAGGACGAGTGGTGGCTTATGAGATTTTGCTTAATAATCCTGCGGTGCAGACGTCGATCCGTGAGGGTAAGACTCATATGATTGATAATATTATTATGACTTCTTCGGATATCGGAATGTCATTATTAGAAAACTCGTTAGCACGGTTGGTTAATCAACAAGTGGTAGAGGCTGATATGGCTGAGTCATTTGCAGTCAGACCCGAAGAACTTATTCGTCAGATACATAAGAAAAAGTAAATAGTTTGATATGCATACGTACAGGTATAAGGCCAAGAATCAAGCAGGACAGACAGTGGTGGGTTTGGTGGAGGCTGTAGATCATAAACAAGCAGTGAGCGTATTGCGGGAGCAAAAGTTAGTGGTGGTTAAGATCGGTTCGTCAGATGCGTTGGGGATGGGTGATTTTATTGAAGGACTTTCAAGCCATGTGGGTGGGGCCGCGGTTACGAATTTGACGAGACAGTTGGCGACTATGATAGCTGCAGGACTTACTTTGGTGGAAGCATTGGGGATTCTTGAGTCGCAGACTAAGGGATATTTGGCAACGGTGATTGGCGGTGTAAAGCGAAGTGTTGAAGGGGGACAGTCGTTTTCGATGGCTTTGGCTGCTTATCCCAAGATTTTTGATACGGTTTATATATCGTTGATTAAGGCAGGTGAAAAGGCAGGAGTTTTGGACAAAGTATTATTGCGATTGGCTGATACTTATGAAAAACAACGAGAGTTTCGGGGAAAGGTAACGGGAGCTTTGATTTATCCTGCGATCATTCTCGTTGCTATGGTAGCGGCTGCGGTGATTGTGGTGGTGTATGTAATTCCGCAGTTGGGAGATCTGTATGCTAGTTTTGGAGATGCACAGTTACCAATTCAAACAAGGATGTTGCTTAAGATTTCGGCGTTTACAAGAACTTACTGGTATGTAGTTATGGCAATGGGATTAGTGTTGGGGGTGGGGGGCAAATTGTTGTTACAAAATCCTGATATGAGGCGGAGATTTGAGCGGCTGCGATTGGCTATCCCGATTGTGGGACCTCTTTATGAGCAAGTACAGATGACGGAGATTGCCAGGACTTTGTCGTTATTGGTAGCGTCAGGTGTGCCGATTGTAGAAGCTTTGGGGATGATAACTAGTGGAACTAAGAGTTTGTTATATCAAGAAGGAATTGCATCGGCAACGAGACTGGTTGAAAAGGGAGCTACTCTATCGCAAGCATTTGCTCAGCAAGATGTGTTTCCTAATATGATGCCTCAAATGTTATCGGTAGGAGAAGAAACAGGTAAGGTTGATGAAATTATGGCACGAGTTGCAACTTATTATGAGAGTGAGAGCGAGCAGAAAGTTAAAGGTTTGACTAGCGCCATTGAACCGTTGATTATGATAATTTTGGCTGTTGGCGTGGCATTCTTGGTGTTTGCGATTATTATGCCGATATACAACTTGACGAGTACCTTGTAGTTATTGGAATGATTAGTCGGTGCTTTGGATTTGCCAAACGGATTGGTTGAATTTGCCGGATATATTACTTTGGTGGGTGAAATTTAGCGATTGATAATCAGGATAGAGGTCAAGATAATTGTATGGGAAAGCGATATAAAGGTTAGGATGGGATTGAATGAATTGTGTAAGATCTTGAGGGTTGTTGGGCCAGGCAAAGTAACGTTGGGTGTCTGTTTGGTAGAACTTGGTTAAGCCAATGTTAGTAGTTTCAACTGCGGAGGGTTTGTACTGATTAAGAGGCGGGTGTTGGTAGAAACGAAAGGTTTCATCGGCATAGTAGCCTTGGTTAATTACCAAAAGAGGTTGGTTTGTGTGTTGGGTTTGCCAGAGGGCTAGTTGTTGCCAACCATCTTCGAAGCTGGAGGTGGCCATGGCAGGATAGACATGGAAGTATTTGAAATAAAAGTTCCAGCTTGAGAAAAAGATTAACAATCCGATAATTGCCCAGTAGCCTAATTTAATGGTTTTGTTTTTAATATTTTCTATAAATGAAACCATTCCGATGGCAACGAATAAAGTTAAGAATGGCAACATGGTAATGGCTCTCAATAAATACCCTGCTCCATCTGATGTGACGGCTGCGGAAATTGGTGAAACAAGGATAATTGTGCCAATAAGTAATTTTTCTGATGGTTTGCTTTGATTAAAAAATTTAAATGCACCTAATATCATAAATGGAGCCAACCACCAGAAAAACATACCATTTGTACCTGTAGAGTGACGCAAGATGGGATCTCCACTGATAAATAGCCATTGAGGAGAGAAAAAGCTTGCGTAATTTTGGCCAAATTCGTTGATGATAGCTGAGAACTTGTTGAGGAAGATTTTGTTAGTTATTAATTCTGTTGGTAGATTAAGGCTCCAGATTGAGGGGGTGGAGAGACGAGCAAGAGCGCGTTGTTGGTTAGTTTCGGCTGTGACGTTAATATCGCGCCAAATGGCCAAGTCGAAAGCACGGCTGGCTTGTGTTAATCCGTTGTATCGATAGATAAAAATTACACTAATGATGGTAAGTGAGGTGATAGCTAGGAGTAAGATTTTTTTGAAATTGTTTTGAATAAAAATGAGCTGACTGGTTGCGTAGAGTTTGGCGAGAATAAGGAGAATTCCGAAGGGGAAAATAATCAACATCGAAGGATACCAATAGACTCCGAGGATAAGCATAAGGAGACAAAGTTTAAATTGGTTTCGGAGATAAAAACCTGCAAATCCCATAATTAACATGAGGATGATGGGAATATGTGTGTGGCCGATACGTCCGATCATGTAACTCCAAGGTAGAATGGCAGTGAGAAAGGCGGTGATGATGGCTGTTATGTTTAGGTTATTTGATTTGGAGTTAAGTTGTTTGATCCACCAATACGTAACTAACGGGAGTAAGCTACTAAGAATTGCAGAGGGAAGTCGAGCTGCGTAAGGGTTGAGTCCAAGAAACCAAGTAAATGTAAAGATGTGTGAATTAATCCACATAATGGGGTTGGGCCAGATGTAATGAGTTTGTGTCCACCAATAGTAATAATAGTGTCCGCCTTCATCGGTATAGAGTGGTAATAAATCGAGTCGATAAATACGCAGGATAAAGGCAGTAATACAAATCGCAATAAGGATTAAAATGTTTTTATTCATGTTGTTTGAGGAATTGGTTAGCATTGATTTGAATTGCATCATGTGGCATTAACTGTATATCATCGATGCCTTGGAAATAAACATTAATATCGTGGTTGTTATATAAAACCTTGAATAGTTCAGAGCGATTGATACTGTGGGCAACTTGAGTGGCTTCTCCACCCCAAGGACTGTTATTGGAATTATTTTGACTGGTAAACCATACTTGATTGTTGGGGAATTTGGGGTAATTTGTTTGAAAAAAGGTAGTAACTTTATGAGTAATAATAGATCTTTGAGTTGTGTAGTGATGTTGGTAAGTCATGATATTCATTAATAAATTAAAGATAATCCAGATTATCAAGAAAAACTTACCTAGAAATACATGGTTAAAAATTAGCCAAGCGAGGATGATGGCAAATCCTATCATAGGTAGACCTAGTTCTAAGCTAAATTTGTGCCAAGGGAGAAACAGAAATGGTGATAGGCTGATAGCAAACCAGAGAGAGCCAAAGATGAGTAGCTTGTTTATTTGTTTATACTGTTTGATAAATAAAACTGTGATTAGTAATATATTTGAAATATAACCAATGGTTACAATAATCCACCAATTGCCAAAAGCAGTATAAAAACGAGGAATGGGTTGAAAGCCTGAGCCAATAAAATCGACAATCATTTCGGGGACTCCTATGGACCAAATGGTATACCAGAAGAAAGTATTGATCGCACGAATTGGAGAAAAATCCCATACGTAGCTATCACCTCCAATGGGAACAAATATTTGGAAACGAAGAATGATATAAATAAAGGAAATGGCGATTAATGGTAAGATTTGGGTGAGTATTTGAAGAATGCGTTGACGAGAGAATTGGAGTTTAGGTGTAATTATTAGTTCATACATCACGATTAAGGCAGGTAGGACGATGGCGGTTTCTTTGGATAATAAAGCTATGATCCAGAAGAAGATAACTAAGATTTTTTTGTGTTGTAGATATTTGATGAAAGCTAGATTGATGCCAATGACCATGAGTATCTCTTGGAAAGTGGAGAGAAAATAAAGATGAGTAAAATGGGTGACAGAAAATCCGTAGAAAAAGGCGGTGAGAAGAGAAAAATTTTGTGTCTTTGATAAGTTGAAGTGGGATAATTTGAGATTAACAATTAGTTTGGAAGTCAAAAGATAAACTAAATAAATACTTAATCCAAAGAAAAAATTAGTGATTAAGTACCAAGGTAATGGCCAAAGACCAAAAACTTTTTGCATGATAAAGAAAAAAACTTGAGTGGAAAGAGGTCTATAGAAACTGGCAGTTTGGGGAGTGGGTGTAAAGCTAAAAAAATTGAGAAATTCTTGAATTGAGTTGATTTGCCCAAGGCGTAAGTGGTACCAGTCATCGGAGCTAAAGTAATTATTAAGAGCAGGTGCGTAAAGTAAACAGCAGATTATGATTATAAATATTATTTTTTTCATAAACTAGATTTTCTGTTTGGTGAAGAAGTCATAAACATATAAATCTTCTTGTGTTTGGATGGTTTTTCCGTCGTAAGTTTGGATTACTAATGGACCTGATTTGGTTTTGCCTGGTTCGGCTTGAATGATAATTTGGTTTGGGTCCCAAGATATTACTCTATGTTCAATATTATCTATGAATACTTTACCTTGGAAAGGGAGTGAACCAAAATTGCGGCCTACAATTTGGATTTGGTCCCAGAGTGTGATTTCTTTAGGTGTTATTGACCAGATTTTGAGATTATGGCGTAGAGGTTGAGTTGTGTAGTTGAATTTTTGTTGAGTTAGATTTTGGCTTAGTATCAATGTAAATATGGCAAGAATAATTTTAAGATTTTTGTCGATTTTGAGAAATAGTATTATGGACAGTAATGTTAAGTTGGCTATAAAAATGGTGATTGCAAGCGTCCAATAGTCTTGGATAAAAATCTGAAATTGGTTTTGGAGATAGTATTGTTGGTAAAACTGATAATTGTTGTGCCAGAGGTTGTATGTGTTATAACCTTGCCATAAGAGGCAGACAAAGAGTAAAAGGAAAATGTGTTTTGAAAACTTATTGTAATAATAGATTATATTTTTTTGATTGATTTGGTAGGTGTTTATTTGGGCTTGATAGGATGGAATTGGTATATATCTTTTAGTAAATTTTGCGATGATTGCAATAATAGGCCAAATGTAAATCCAGATGGTAAGGATAGTTCCTCTGTTATTGAATTTGGTAAGGAAAAATATTGGGATAAGAAGAAGGATAAAAATACTATAATCAGCAAAGATTTTATAGTTAAATTTATTAAATAAAAGTGCAAGGTAACTTAGTAGTGAAATATAAATTAGAAAATAGTTATACATAGGTAGATAAAAAATGGCATGAATAATGAGATTGCCGACAATTGCAATCATGATTATTTGTTGGGGAGAAAATGTCAGTTTGGAATTATGAATGATGAGGCGGGCTGTTTTTTTGTGTATTAATACCGTTATTAATATTAAATACATAACTATGTTCCATGGATATAGAATTAGCGTCATGACTACCCATGGATAGCTAATAAGTTTGGTCCACAAACCAGTTATCCATGATAAAAGGATTGTCCTGTTATTAATTAGGTCGGTTTTATTAATTAAATACTTGGTTCTGAGCTGTGGTTCGTAGCCACTGATTGAGACAGCATTATCATCTGTGCCTTGTTGGGATGTTAATATGAATTCGTAAGTTTTATTTTGAGAATCATTAATGACTGGGAAACCAAATGGAAAAAATTGGTCTGGTTGAAATTGGTCTACTTTGTATTTTCCTTGGTAATACCAATTTTGACTCCCCTGCTCTTTGATGGAGAATGTAAGCCAATCTGTATTGATTTGGTTTTGGGTATTAAATCTTATTGAGATTGAACCCAAATTAGGATATTGGCTATTGAATATCCCTTGGATGTTTTGGTCGGGAAGAATTAGATGAGATGAGTCGAGAGGTGGGTCATGGGTGTGGTCATAAATTAAATTAAACATTCCTTCGCTACGAGTCACCATATAAATGAGCGTGAGAATAAGGCTGATAAAAGTTATTAATGGAACGAGAAAATATAAGAGTGGTTTTTTTAGCATAAGGTTATTTAATTCTAGGAAGTAAAAATATTCCAGTAGTTGTGAAAATCGAGCTAAGAATTAGACTTAAATAGAAGGTTTTTTGGGGCCAGAATTCAATGATGATTTGGGTGTCCAGTTTGTTATTAGTTTGGGTACATATGGTTAATTGGCAAATCGATTCGGGATCTACGAACCAAGCATTGGCGTAGCCATTAGCGATTAAATGTTGATTATTGTTGATTAATGATTTTTTTGGGGGATAAATCAAATTAATTATTGACGATAGCTTAGAATGACCGGGTGAGATGAGTTGCCATTTAGAATTAAAATTCTGGTTGAAGAAAAGAATGAAGGGTGATGTCATATTTGAGAGAGACACGCTGTATCTGGTAGGGTTGAGTTTTTGGAATTGAACTTGGGGTGGAGATTCAATTTTTAGTGTGTTATTGATGGTTGTAAGATCAAATTTGGGTTGATTGATAGTGTTGGGATAAATAAGATTAGCTGAGATTGAAGATTCGGGAGTGACTATTTGGATATCTCTAGGCGCTGAAATTAGAGGTTGAAATAGATCATTATCTAGTTGGTATAAATCAACATACTCTCCTTGGCTGATTAATGAGAGATCGGGTGAATTGGTTAATATTTGACTGGTATGATCTTGATTCCAGGATTTGGCACAACTAGTAAATTTGGGTCTGATGTCTTTGCGTAGGGCGATATATTTGACTGAAGTACGTTGTAATAATTGAATCCAGTTATTTGAGTTTGATTGATAACAAAAGTTGTCTTCGATTAAGTTAGCAATCGGAGTGTGTTCACCTGTAAGTGTGGGGTTAGATAAATACATGTATTCGGGTTGACCGCCTTGGCCTTTGGTTTGGTATGGAGTGTCGAGGAAATCGGGACTGAAAGAAGTTGGAAGAAATAATATGCGATGGGGTTGTTGATCAGTTTCGCTAAGATTGTAAGTGTTAATTAATTCCGAGGGTAATGAGTAGTAATTGACGCGGTCTTTGTTTTGAGATAACAAACGATTGTGACCTAAATCTCCATTGAGCCACCAAGCACTGGTCCAGAGAAGGATGATAATCCAAGGGATTAATGTTAAGTATTTTTTGTTTGGCAGTGAACTGTGATTGGGTAAATGATGGCTAATAAAACTAAAAATAATTGGCAATATAAAGGCGGGAGCAAACATAAGATGCTGGGGACTGCGATATAGACTCATGAGGGGAAAATTCCTAAAGATCCACATGGTAAATTGTCCAAGAGGTGGTGTGTTGCCTTTGATTATGACTACCAATATCATGAGGATTAGTATCCAGATGTAGATTTTTTTGTTAGCCTTGCGGGAGTATAGGGTGTATATAGTAGTAATCCAAGTAATTGATGAGGCGATTATTAATCCAAATTGTCCCCATGTGGAGAGTGCAAACCAATACATATTGCGGTTAAGATAGCCTGTAAGATCCATGAGGCTGCGGATTGTTTGGTTTGCTTGTTTTACCTGAGCGAAGTTGCCTGTAAAAGACTCACTAGTTGTGGCGGTTGAGAATTGATTGAAAGTAGTTAGTAAGGGAAGAATCCAGTATAAATTAATAGTAATTATCCAGATATGGAGGATAATGTATCGATAGATGATTTGCTTGAGTTGTGGTTGTTGTCTAAAAGTTAAAACTAGATAAATAAGTAGAATAAGTTCAAGTAAAACGAAATTCTGCAATGAAGAAATCACAGAAATCAGTGAAATAAGAAATATAATTAGTTTCTTGAGTGATAGTTTGACAGAAGTAAGCTCGATGAACGATTGGGCATATAAGGGCGCGAATGCATAAGAGATCCACATGTACCATGAACCGCCAATTATTTCGCTGAAAAGGAAGGGTGACATGCCGTATAAAATGGCCCAAGGTAAATTGTGGTAGCGAGATGTGTTGGGAGAATTATTAATGTAATTGAGAAACGAAAAAGAGCTAAATGTAGAAAAAATAATAGTTGCGATGAGTAATAATTTGGTACTTAAAATAGCTCCAAATATAATGCCTGAGAGAGATAGTAAGAGGTTGGGAATAAGATGTACGATGGTTAGAGTTTGCTGCAAACCGAGGGCAAAGTCCCACCAAGTGTATGTAGACAATAGGTAAATTCGTTCAAAAAGGGAATCTGTATATGGAAAAGTAAAGTCCCAGTTATGACCAATCTGTACATTTTGGAGTAAATATTTTCTTAAAGAAAAAATAATCAAACTAAGGATTATTAACCAATATTTTTTTTTAAGATGATTGAAGATTTTCACAGTAAATTTATCCTACCAAAAATATTATTTAAACTATAGTTTAAGGAGTGATACGAATAATTAAATCGTCTATAAAATATGGTAGCGAATGAAGTTTTAAGAATTTAGTAATAAATTTTAGGTTTTGTTTGGAATTAAGATCATGATATTCCATGACAATGGTGTGGAATTTCTTAAGATATGGGAGTTGTTTGTCAGTAAACAAATCATATTCGCCGCCTTCGATGTCGATTTTGAGAAGTGCAGGAGTTTGGATATTTTTGGTTAATTGTTCAAGGGTGATTGTATTAGCAGTGAAGGATTTGCCTGATCCTGTAATTTGGGAAACCATGGCGGGGTTTTGGTTGTAATAGAGCTTGATTTGTTTGGGGTTAGCACTTTTTGTTACGGCGGATTGATATGTTTGAGATTGGATTTGGTTAAGTTGTAGATTTTGGGTAAGTAATTTATATGACTCGGGATTTGGTTCGACGCTGATTAGTTTGGCTTGGGGCCATAGCTGATATGCTTGGGTGGAAAATAATCCAATGTTAGCACCGATATCTATGATGGTGGCGTATTTGTGGGATTGGAGGTCTTTAAGTGAGTAAGTGTCGAGGACGATGTTTTCGAGGAAAAGCCAGTAGTCAATTTGATTTGCCCGGAGATTAAATTTAAGTCCTGTGTTTGTATGGATGAGTTTGGGTTGATTGGTAGTTTGGGAATATAGATTGAAAAAAGTTAACCAATCACGAGGTTGGATGGTGCGGAGAGCTTGGAATAGAATAATTAGCTTATTGATCATAAGTTAATTATTTGAGTTTACATAAAAAAATTGTGCCTCTGGCTAATAATCCTGGAAACAAGTTGACGAGAGGTTGCCATACTACGTCTGGGATCCGTGAGAGAATTGCTCCGATAAATCCCATGCGAGAGCCAGTGCCACTAAAGTTAAAATAATAAAGGTGATTAGTTATTTGGAAGTTGCGAGATAGGAAGTCGTGGGATTGTTTGACCGTTGGGAAATGAAGATGTTTGTATAAGGCGAAGGGGTATTGATCGATTCCAAGACCGAGAAGAGAGTAAATGCGATGGAATATTGTGTTTTCGTTGGGTAGGGAGATCAGAATATGACCGTTTTTTTTAAGTAGTATTTTGAAAAACCCAAGTTGTTTTTCAGGATCTAATAAATGTTCGAGGACTTCGGTACAGATGATTAGGTCAAAGTGTTGTTTGGAATAGAGTTTGGTGAGATCGTCATGATTAAAATCATAAAATTTGAGGATTCCACCACGAGACTCGACAATTGGTTTGATGGCTTTATCATAGTCAGCGACATGGTATTCGATTTTGCTGGTATCTATTCCTTGTTGTTTCCAAAATTCTAAATTGTCAGCTGTGTAACCACCAGCATCAAGAATGCGAATAGTTTTTTTTGTATTTAAAATTTTTTTTATTAATTGGAGGTTTTTTTTGTAACGCAAGACAATATAGCGATCTCTGAAAAGATTACCATAATGCATTTGAGCGATAATACGTTGTTTTTCGCGGTATTGGGGGTAAGACATACTAAGTTTTTTGCGCCAGAATAAATAAACTTCCTCCTTGATCAGGATTAATTATAGACGGATGACTTATTATATTTCTAATCCTATCACGAAATAACCAATTAATAATGGCTTGGGAATTATTTTTTCCTAAAACAAATGATCCAAGGATAATTAGTATTGCCATTAGGTCCCAAGTTTTTATGTCATTTTTTGGGAGATAATATCCGTGTTTGATCACTTTGAGTTTATTTGATCTGAGTCTTTTAGTCCATTCTTGATGGTCTAGGAGATGGTAGTGATTTAGTTTTTGGTTGCGGTAGTTTTCATATTTTTTAGCTAGGAGATTGAGTTTTATTCTTTTAAGTAAATTGGACAGAAACAAGTATTGAGTAAAGTATTTGGATGGGACAGTAAAGAGAAATAAACCTTGGGGCTTAAGAATTCTAGATACTTCTGATAGAACTGCTTGATTGTTGGGGATGTGTTCAATGACGCTATTACTGAAAACGAAATTGATAGAGTTGGATTTGATTGACATTTGCGCGGCAGATTCAAGGTATATTTTTTTGTAAAGGTGTTGATCAATGGCTGTTTGGACATCTTTGGCTTCGCCGTTGTCAATCCCAAAGGTGAAGTGGTCGTCAAATAAAATTTTGGAAATGTAGCCGTCGCCACAACCTAAATCTAAGTTTGGTTTGGGGAAGTTGGTATTTTTAAATCCTTGATATAAAGCTTTAAGTTCAATAAAGCGAAACAAAATTGCGCTAGGATGAGTGTAGTATTTGTTGAGTTGGTCGATTGAAACTGGTTGGAGATGCATAAATTATAAATATATCACGGAGTTTGGTTTGATGTGCTTCTTGAAATATAGGTTTTAAATAGTCCAGTAAAAGTACCTGGAATAGAGAGTAGTTGGTCTACCCTCCCTGTCCTGAGGAAAGTATAAATATAATAAATGTTTTGGAGAGTGAGATTGGTGGCAAATTGGGCAAGTTGTTTGGGGGATTTGATTGGGAAAAATCTGCCATAAAAGATAATCAGATTTTGAATTCGGTAATATGATTTACCTCGAGCTTGGGAGACAGTGCCGACTTCGACGTTATGTTGGAGTTTGGCTTGGGGGTTAAATATTAATTTGTAACCGAGCTTGGATATTTTGAAGGGAATATCAGCTTCGTGGTAATCGCCAAGGCCTTTGAGATAAATTTCGTCAAATCCACCGACTTTTTTAATTAGATTAGTTCGGGCTGACCAGTTACAAGCTTCGAGGTTGTTGACTTGGATGGGTTTTTTGAGTTTTAGACATGAAGGATAGTTAGATCCGAGAGTGAAGACACCGCTTGGTAAAAATAAGCTGGGTTTGAGAATCTTGCCTTCGTATAGGAATTCTAAATATATTTTGGCAATCAATTTCCATAGGGGATTAGAACTGGTTTTGAATTTTTCGATGAAAGTGGTTAGGTCTCGAGATTGAAGACCTTGAGGAGAAAGAATAGTGGGACCTGTGACTCCGCCAACTTGGGGGTCTTTATATGTTTTGAGTAGATTAGTGTACCATTGAGGGTCAAGGATCACGTCATCATCAAGACGGATAAAAATTTCGGATTTCGATATCGAAAGAGCTTCGTTGGCGGCGCCTATTAATCCTGGTTTTGTTTGGATGAAATAGTTAATTGATAAATTGGAGAATCTGGAAATTAGTTTTTGGATTTTTGAATCTGAGTTTTTGCCAATGAGGATGATATTGAAGTTTGAGTTGGTTTGATTGCCTAAGCTATTAAGACAGGCGTGAAGAGCATCAATACGATTGCTAGTAGGGATAAAAATATCAGCTTGCATATATTTTTAGAAACTTTTGGCGTTACCAATTTTTTGAGTGTGAATGGCTTTATTAAGATAATAATTTAGTGAACGTTTGACCATAAGTGATTGGAATATTTTTTTATCTGAAATAACTCTTTGGGATTGGATAATTTTGCGTTTGGTAATAAGTTGGGGAAAATGAATAAATGGCCAAATGATACCTTGGACAATTAATGAAAAATCTGTGAGTTTGCCCTTAAATAGTCGATAAAAAGCTAGTCCTAGCCATAAAGTAATGTGGAGGGGAACAATGGTGATTAAGTTCTTGACGCCAAAGTTTTTGATGAGTGTAGTGATGTAGTTTTTGGGGCCATGAAATTTGGCAAGGGAAGAAGTTTTGTCTAATCCTAGAATAACGTTACTGGTGCCGAAATGATGGTAGACAATAGAGGTTGGCAAGTAAACTGCTTGGTATCCGACAAGCCATGATCGCCAGCCTAAGTCTGTTTCTTCCACATAGATAAAGTAGTCAGCATCGAAGCCCCCTGCTTTATCAAAAGTTTCTCTGCGTATAAACATACCCGCAGATTTGGCAGCTAGAATTTGCTTGATTGTTTCAAATTGCCCTTGGTCTTTATCTCCTGCTTTACATTCTTGAACTAGGAATCCGTTGGTGCCTAGATATTCGCCGACATAATCAAGTTTAGTATGGTCGTTTGCCAGAAGTAATTTGCATTGGATGACACCAACTTTGGGGTTATTATCAAAATATTTAATTGCTTCTTGTGCCCATTCGGGATGGACTTGGGTGTCGTTGTCAAGAAATGCCAAATATTCCCCTCGAGCTTGAGCTACACCTTGGTTGCGCGCGTAAGCAGGACCGTAGTTCTTGTCTAGGAATATAAGTTTGATTTGATTGTTGGCAAGGGATTTGATTTGAGGAATATCCTCGGATGAGCCATTATCAACGATGATTATTTCAAGAGTATTCCAAGAAAGAGAGTTTTGGATTGATTGAATACAACTTTTAAGATATTTGTATCCGTTGTAGTTAACGATTACGACTGATAAAGAAGGGTTCTGTTTCATGAGTAAGCTTCATTATAATGACGCAGAGCTGTTTTGTAAGGAGAATGAAGTTGGGCGAGCTGGATTGATTGTTTTTCTATTTTCTTGATTAGAGATTTATTTACTACAGCAGTTTCAAAAGCTTTATCCCAAAAATCATTGTTAGTTAATATGCCAGTTTTATTATTTGTTATTTCTTCGTTTAAGTGGCCAGTTTGAGTAGCAATTACACATTTGCCGTGGCTCCGTGCATGTGCTAGTGGACCGCTAGCTGCAATAGAAATATGGGCGGGGAGAACTATGCAGTATGCTTGTTTATAAAGATGGTTGAGTGTTTTTGAATTAACAAATCCTTTATAAATTATTTTATTATTTGAATTTTTGATAGTTTTTAAAATTTCGTCTCGTGCTAATTCTTGTCCTGGAATTGTGCCACCAGCAAGTATTAATTTGAAATCTGTTTTTGGATTTTTGGTTAGATATTTTTTGAAGCCATTGATTAGATTTTCTAAACCTTTACGGCGAACCAGATATCCAAAGTAGAAGAAATATTTTTTTGTTGATATGGAGGAGGTGTGTTTTGAGGGTATAACATGGGGAATTACTAGTATTTTGTTTAAGTTTACAGAGTAATCATTGCCGAGGGTATTTTTGGTTAGATTGGTATGAACTATAATTTTGTCAGAAAAAAATGAAATAGATTTGAAAAGATAATGAAAGACAAGTTTGAGGAAAATTGGTTTGAAGTATTTGGGGTTTTTATGGAATAGTTTGACGAAATTGTTGTTTATTTGATTGGTGTCTACAGCGGAATGGATGGTAACGATGGTTTTGATTTGCATG
>CAZLQM010000022.1:0-18363 GCA_964561945.1 uncultured Gammaproteobacteria bacterium
ACTGGCGACCTCACGCACCCCATGCGTGCGCGCTACCAACTACGCTACACCCCGATTATTTCTTAATTGTACCACTCAAGTCCAAAAGCTTTAAAACCTTTTCTTACTTAATATATAATTTGTCTCATGGAGTTTAACGACTTAATTAGTGAGCTTGATCAGCTACAGCTTCCAACCGACCAGTATGCTATTACTGCATCGGGAACTTTAGCTATTCGTAATTTACGCCACGCAAACGATCTTGACATAATTGTCACGCCAGAACTTTGGAATAAACTAACCCAAACTTACCCAATTACTTCAAGCAGAGATTTCCAATCGATCAACATTGGCAACGTTCAAATATTAGGTGTAGGCTCATACTTTACCCATCACCCCAGCTATGACGTGACTACCCAAATCCAATCCGCAGATATTATCCATGGTAGAAGATGTGTCAAATTGTCGATTATTCGCGATTTTAAATCTAACCGTAATCAGCCCAAGGACATTATCGATATTCAGCTCATAGATAACTATCTGACTAATAATCCTAGTTATAAATAAATCCACTATCGATTCAAGTTCCCTAACACTATCTATTTATTCAAATTACTTTTCCTCTTGCCTTCTTTAGACTTTTATGACATAAAGTGAACTACATCTATGGCAGACAAAACCAAAACTTCTCCTCAAGAAAACATCTCCAAACAACGTCAAGAAGCCTTGGGAATTGCCATGCAACAAATCGAAAAGCAATATGGTAAAGGTGCCGTCATGAAACTAGGAGAGCAAAAACATCTCCAAGTTGAAGCCATTTCCACGGGAGCTATCGCCATCGATCTAGCACTCGGAGTCGGTGGTTTGCCTCGTAATCGCATCACCGAAATTTATGGTCCCGAAGCCTCAGGCAAAACTACTATTGCCCTTAGTGTCATTGCCCAAGCTCAAAAACAAGGTGGCACCGCTGCCTTTATCGACGCCGAACACGCACTTGACCCCAGTTGGGCAGAAACCTTGGGTGTGGACCTAGACGAACTAATCATTGCTCAACCAGATACGGGGGAGCAGGCTCTCGAGATCGTCGAAACATTAATTCGTTCAGGTGGTTTGGATGTTATTGTGATTGATTCTGTTGCGGCCCTTGTCCCCAAGGCTGAGATCGAAGGCGAAATGGGTGACTCAATGATGGGAGTTCAAGCGCGGCTCATGTCCCAAGCTCTTCGCAAACTCACAGGCGTTATTTCTCGAACTCGTACTGTTTGCATCTTTACCAACCAACTTCGACAGAAGATCGGCGTCATGTTTGGCAATCCCGAAACCACTCCCGGGGGATTGGCGATGAAATTCTATGCTTCAATCAGACTAGACGTTCGCAAAATTGAAGTCCTCAAAGATAAAGACAAAATCATAGGCTCTCGGCATCGAGTCAAAGTAGTTAAAAACAAAGTAGCTTCGCCATTCCGCGTAGCTGAATTTGAGGTTCTAGGGCCGACGGGAATTTCTAAGATGGGTAGCTTATTAGATGTTGGAGTTGAGATGGATATTATCAATCGCTCAGGCGCTTTCTACAAATATGAAGATCAAATGTTGGGTCAAGGCCGAATTGCTGCAGTTGATTTCCTAGAAGAAAATGAAAAAATCAGCCAAGAAATTACCCAAAAAATTTGGAAAGCGGTTAATACAGCCAATGGCAAAGTCCCCAAGGAATTTGGTGAAACTAATGACGAAGCCTCCGATTCACCTCTAGAATAAACTCAATGCAGATTTCTCGTATTGTCGCCCTCCCCAACCACAAGGTCAGAATATCCCTAATTGAAAATCTACATCTGATTCTTCCTCTGGATATAGTTCTTTCTCAGCATCTTAAAACAGGTCAGGTTCTCACTGATCAAGAATGGCTCAAACTGACCCAATTATCTCAGTCTTCGCAGTTAACCAACAAAGCTATCAAATGGGCAACTCTTCGTCCCCATTCTCAAGCTGAATACGCCAAATGGGCCGCCAAAAATCTTCCACCGACCCAAGTGGAGGTAATTGCTGACAAATTACGCAAACTAGAATTGTTAGACGATCTTAAGTTTACCAAGTGGTGGGTCCAAAATCGCCAATCTTTCCGCCCACGGTCCAAGCCAGAGCTCAAAGCCGAGTTGCGTGCTAAAGGAGTTGATCCTCAAGTCATCAATGAAGTTTTGGAGGAAGTTGACGAAACGTCTTCACTAGAACCTGTGGCTCGTAAGTATTTCAAGAAATTATCTTCCTTTTCTCCACAAGTCAAGAAAAACAAATTATATGCCCATCTTGCTCGAAGGGGATTTGGCTATTCACAAATCAAACAAATCACTGATCAACTCTTGTCCGGCGATTGACTTATAACCAGCCTCAATCGTATACTATCACCACATGAAGCACTCTTCTATACTTCACCGAGGTATGCGCAAGACATTGGTTAATTACTAGCTTCGTGTCAAAAAACAAATATGTCAGACAACAATTCACTTCATGTGCTTGCCGAGCAACTTACCAAAAGAGAGCAATCTCTAACCGAGCTTGAAAACAAACTAGCTGTCGAACAAAAAGATCTCCAAACCACTAAACAACAATTAGATCAAATCAGACAAGATCTTATTGCCAAACTAGAAAAAGCTTCTTCTCTTACTCGCCAAGAAGCCCAAGATTTACTCCTAACCGAGCTAGAAAAAACTCTTGCAGACGAAGTCGCCAAGCGTATTCGCACCGCCGAAGAAGAATACAAAAAAACCTCCCAAGACAAAGCTCAAGAAATAATTTTGGACACCATGGTTCACGGAGCTACCGATTATCTAGCTGAATACACAGTTTCTAGTGTTAGACTGCCTTCCGATGAAATCAAAGGCCGAATTATCGGACGCGAAGGCAAAAATATCCGCACCTTCGAATACGCCACAGGCGTTGAGATTGACATGGACGAAACCAATACCATTAGATTATCCTCCTTTGATCCAGTTCGCAGAGAAATTGCCCGTAGAGCCTTAATTCAACTCATTAATGATGCTCGTATCCAGCCAGATCGAATTGAAGAAATTGTCGAAAAAATTAAGCAAGACGTCGAACGAATTATCCTCGAAGCGGGAGAAGAGCTGTGTCACACCTGCAAGATTTACAACTTACCTCTTGATCTCGTCAAAATCCTAGGTCGTTATAAATTCCGTTTTTCTTACGGTCAGAGCATGATTAATCACACCATAGAAGAAACCAAAATCGGAGTCAGTATCGCAGGGGAGCTGGGTGCTGATGTCCAGATGGTCAGACTAGCATGTCTTCTGCATGATATCGGCAAAGTTGTCACCGAAGATGAAGGCAGTCATGTCCAGTTGGGCGTAGATCTTTTGCGTAAGTACGATCTTCCCGAAATTGTCATTAATGCCGTGGCTGAGCATCATGAAGACAAGCCTTTTTCATCGCCAGTTTCTCGCATTGTTTGGGTTGCTGATGCCCTATCGGGCGGTCGACCGGGGGCTCGTTATGAACCTCACGAAGGCTATCTCAAGCGTATGACCAAGATCGAAGAAATAGCTTCCAGCTTCCCAGGTGTTATTGAAGCCATTGCTTATCAAGCAGGTAGAGACGTCCGTGTTTTAGTTAAGCCAAGTCTAGTTTCTGACTCTGAACTAACGATTCTTGTTTCCAAAATCGCCCAAAAACTCCAAAAAGAAGCCGACTACGTTGGTCAAATAAAGGTTACAGGGATTAGGGATGTTCGAGCAGTCGCCGTTGCTGCTTAATTTACTTCATCAAAGTCGAGAAAACACCAATACAACTTGACAAACGACACGTATTGTCTGTAGTGTGTAACTATAAATTTAATTTAAAAACAGGAAAGAGGTGATTGTTCATTTATGACTAAAAATCAAATTATTGACAAAATCGCCCAAAAACTTGGTCCTTACACGACCAAGCGTGCGGTTAGAGAAATCATTGATACTTATCTGGAGCAAATAGCCAGTGCTTTATCCAAGGGAGAAAAAGTTCTTATCTCGGGTCACGGTACTTACAAAGTAGTTTATGTAGAAGATAAGCCTGTGGTAATCCCCAACACCAAAATTCGCAGAATTGTCAAAGCCCATAGAGCCGCTCGTTTCTCCCCAGGCAAAGATCTCAAACGTGCCGTCAAATAAGTATATTTAAAGTCTAACTGGTACAATAACAGCCTATGCACAAAGCATATGCTGTTATTACCTTTGGCTGTCAGGCAAACGAAGCTGACAGCCAAAGAATCCACGCACAATACTCAGCTCAAGGCTATACCAAAGCTATAGATGAATTCCATGCCGATGTGGTTATTATCAACACCTGCATGGTTAGACAAATGGCCGAAGAGCGAGTTTATGGTTTGTACCATAACCTGATTGCGTCCAAAGAACAAACAGGCTTTCCCAAAAAAATTATAGTTACAGGCTGTCTTGTGGGCGCATCCGCGCGTGAGCCCTCTGGTCGAGTGGCTGCCAAAATGCGTCGCCGTCTTCCTCAAGTTGATGAATTCCTCCCCATTGAGGAGGTTGGTTTCAATAATGAGCCACTAAGAACCAGTCCAATTCATGCATTAGTGCCTATTTCCAATGGATGTAATAATTTCTGTACTTTTTGCATCGTCCCCTTCAGTCGGGGGAGAGAAATAAGCCGTTCTTACCAAGAGATAATCGATGAATGTCAGCATTTGGCCGAACATGGGTACAAGGAGATTACATTAATTGGCCAAAATGTTAATTCTTATGGTGCTGATTTAATTTTAGGTCCGAATAACATTCAAGTATTGCGTGACAAAACTGTTAGCAATTTTTTCCCTCAGCAACCAGATTCAAAAAAAGTCCAAACCGATGGATATATATTGCCTAATGGGACAAAAGTTAAACCCACTATGGTCAAACATCTAGGTAAAGTACGTATCCCTACATTGTTCCCTGCATTACTCCAAACCCTATGTCAGATAAATCCACCATTTTCCAAGATAGATTTTATCTCATCTAATCCTTGGGATTTCTCTGATCAATTAATTAAAGTCATCGCAAATAATCCCCAGATTTCTCGCCAACTTCATCTACCGGTTCAATCAGGTAGTGACAAAATCCTTAAGAAAATGAATCGCTGGTATTCAGCTTCTGAATACCTCAGTTTAATTAATAAAATTAAGCAATCAATCCCAGAAATCAAAATCTCAACAGATATTATTGTGGGTTTCCCTTCAGAGTCAGATGAAGACTTTGAACTTACACGCAAACTTGCGCATACAGTTCAATTTAATAAAGCATACATTTCCAGATATTCTCCTCGTCTAGGAACAGCTTCCGAGCAAGCTTTTCCTGATGATATTTCTCATCAAATCAAGAAATCACGTTGGAAAATTTTAGAAAAAGAAATCAATGGTTACTAAATATCAAGGTTGCATTATTTGTGGACCGACTGCCACTGGCAAGACTTCTTTAGCTCTAAATCTTGCTAGTAACCTTAATTGCGATATCGTCTCGGCTGACTCTCGCCAAGTTTATAAACATTTAGATATTGTTACAGGCAAAGATATTCCTGCATGCTGGCAAAAACGCGAAGTTGCTAATTTTCAAGATATATCAATTATATATTACACAGATGGACAGACTCGTCTTTGGGGTTACGATTTTTTATCTCCGATAGAGCAATTTTCAGTTGCAGATTACCGTAGAGCAGTTATCCATATTTACGATCATTACTTATCTAGGCCTCCGATTATCGTTGGCGGTAGTGGTTGGTATTTATCTGCCTTAATCAATCCTCCCGATACTATTTACATCAGCCCAAATCCTGTGTTGCGTGCCGAGTTAGCCCAGTTGCCTATTTCCCAACTTCAGTCTAAATTAAACCAAATTAATCCAGATAAATACTCGAATCTAAACAATTCAGATAAATTTAATCCCAGACGCTTAATTCGGGCAATTGAAGTGAGTCAATCCACCCATTCAACAATTCCAAAATTACCAAATACAGAGTGGGACACTTACTGGATTGGCCTAATACCTAGTAATAATTCAATTTATACTGATACAATTTCCCAAAGAGTCCAAGATCGTGCGTCGTTAATTGACGGGGAACTTGATTTTCTCACTAGCCAAAATTTGATTACTCCTTTAGTGAGTCACACTCTTGGCTACCAGCAGTGGCTAGGTTATCGTAACGGTAAATATTCTCAGCCTGAAGCTATCAAGCGCTGGACTACCGCCGAACGCCAGTATGCCAAAAGACAGATGACTTGGTTCAACAAACAGACTCAAATTAATTGGTATGAGACAGACACATTCAACTATGATCAAATGGCTACCAACGTACGAGAATGGTATAGTAAAATTAATCAATAAATATGTCCTCAGTCCCCCAGAAAATCGAAATCACCACCAAAACTTTTTTCACGGCTCTTGGCGTGCTTGCTGGTACCGTTGTCGTCTATAAATTGAGAGACATTTTACTTCAAATTTTTATCGCCCTGATTCTTATGGCTGCCTTCAATCCTTTGGTAGCTAGAGTTCAAAAATGGCAAATTTTCAATCACAAAATCAATCGAGCCAGTGCCGTTATTTTAATCTATGTTTTTTGCATCCTTATTATTGCGACCTTTATATCCATTATCGCTCAACCTCTAACCACTCAAACTACCAAACTTCTCAATCAACTCCCCAAGTACATTTCCAGCTTTGGTTCTACGTACCAGGTTGACACTGCTTTCTTAACCCAATTCATTTCCCAACTAGGCGGTTTGTCTAGTAATTTATTCACCATAATTTCGGGTTTTTTCTCCAATGTTTTAAATATTTTTACTACTGCGGTCATTAGTTTCTATTTACTGTTAGAACGTAACAATCTACATAAATATCTTAGCTTCTTGCTAGGTAATCCTAAACTAGAAACTCGCATCGAGCGCCTAGTTAATCAAGTAGAGATAGAAATGGGTGGGTGGGTCAGAGCCCAGCTTCTTCTCATGCTAATAGTTGGTTGTTTATCTTACGTGGGCTTCTTGCTCCTAGGAATTCCCTATGCCTTGCCATTGGCAATTGTGGCAGGTTTCCTCGAGATAGTCCCCAATATCGGACCTTCAATTGCTGCAATTCCTGCAATCATTTCTGGCTTTAGTTTGGGTTTATGGTTTGGAATTGGAGCCTTGTCTTGGAGTGTCTTCGTACAACAAGTCGAAAACCACATTATCGTTCCTCAGATCATGTCACGAAACACAGGCGTCAAGCCATTGGTTACCATCTTGGCTTTGGTTGTTGGTCTTGCACTTGCGGGTGTAGCAGGAGCTATCTTGGCAGTCCCTACAGTCTTAGTCGCTAGGGCTATCATCCAAGAATTTTATCTTAATGACAGCCCTGCTAAAGAATAAATTTATTATAAGCCAGATTCTGTCGTAGGCGGATCATCTGTCTGGTGCGTTTTCTTCTCTGCGAGCATTTTTGCAAATGTCTGGTTGAAGCGACTCATATCGCAGAATTCGAAACTTGCAGCGGGAAGGATTGCCGTCCCCTCTCCTCTAGAGAGTAGACACCCCAACTTGCGTCAGGATCGTTTCACAACGCTCGTCTCTGTGGCTCTGACTTGCTCCGACTTTCATCGAAGAAAGTAGTTACCTACTTTGCCCTGCTTCATGCTGTCTGGACTTTCCTGAATATTCCGATTTCTCGAAATACCCCGATCCGCAAATCTATAATAACATACATCTTGATTAAATACCCCTAAACTGTATACATTGTATAGGCAGATAATTATTATCCCAAACTTATTATTTACCTCTTACTTTATTCAATAACCTAATTTATAATAGACTTATAACAAAAACTATAATATGTCTCGACCTCTAGAAGATTTCCATTACGAACAACCCATAAAGCCACGTGGACTCAAAGGTGAGTCGATTGACATATTTAGAAGATATGCTCATCAACGAGGGCTTTCTATTCAAGAGATTGATCAGATAGCTCAGAGGCTTGCAGTGGATGTAGCCATTGCTCGAGGAGAGAGTAACCTGCCAACGGGCAAGGGTACTTTCATAATTCATCCTCGAGATATGGATTTATTACCGATTCAAAGTTCTACGGCCAAACTTGGCAACGGACTTCTAAAAGCTCCTGTCGGTCCAGGTCGAGATCTTAAGGATATAGCCAAACGCAATGGTGAATTCCATGACGTAAAACATCATTTTCCAGGCCTACAAGATCTTTCACTTTCTGAACAATTGGATGTATATAGTCACCACCCTTTTTCTCTCCAAGCCGCTTATATTGATTCTAACGGCCAAACTCTTGGATATGTCATGGGTTCAGGATTGCTTCTGGGAGAAATGGCGGCCATTAGGGCTCAATCACTAGGTTCAAAAAACCGTAGCATTAAGCGAGTGGCTGACTACGTAAATGGAATTCTACTCTCTGATATCTATACTGCTAGGGAGGCCGGCATCCTCTCCCCTGATTCAGTTGTAGGTTTATCAATGACTTTACCCGGACCAACCGACTACGGACGCACTCTCAAGGAATCACTAGATATCAACTCAGTTACAGGTCATGAGTTGACTTCATATTATGCCAATCAAACGTTAATAGAGGCTTCTCATAGACTGGGATATAATTTGGCTAGTAACTCCGTGGGACTTATGGGTGCGGGAATTATGGGAGCATCAATCGCCCGAGAAATTTTCAATACCAAAAGTGCCAATGGATTAGTTATTTATGATAAAAACCCTGATAAAGCAACCGCACTAGCCTCAGAAATTAATCAAATATATGGAGTTCCCACCAGAGTCGTGGGTTCATACAAAGAATTAATAGCGAGCACCACTCCTATTGTTACTGCTACTAACAATTTAGCGCCAAGTTATCATCTAGAACCTGATGCAAATGGCATCTTTCACAACTTTGCAGTAGAAGATTCTCAGCCACCAGCTTTCTATGGTGATTCTCAAGCTCCTCTTTTTGGCGTGGTGTCTACTCTCCCAACAGGGATTTCGCGTGTTGAAATAATAAGCGGGCAAGCAAGCAATAATATTTATGGTTACGGTCAGGAAGGCCTTTTATCTAGTAATGAGGCAATTGCAGGTTTTACTTGTGAGTCTCAACTGCTTACTGCTCTTATCTCTCGTGGTTCCGTGCCTTTTAACAATGGTCCCGCAAATCCTGATTCAATAAACAACTGGACTCAATCAGCTCGGCAAGTAGGCGTTGGATTACCTAAAGACCTTCAATTCCGAGGCTATAGAGTAGATACTGATCAAATTCGATTTTCACCCCAAAGTTCTGACCTTCAAGTTTCTCCCTAAATCATATCGGCAGAAGTTAAACCTTCCAATTTGACCCGCTTCTTCTCTCAACGTACTATTTAATCAGAGGATAGTTTATGGATTACAAAAGCCTGCTTATTTTAATTGCTGCTATTGCCAATTTTTCTCTGGCAATTGTTGTCAGAGCACGGTCAGCCAAAACCCTTGCCACCAAATACTTCGAATATACAACTTACGCCATTGTCATGTGGTGCGTTGCCATGTTTTTTTATCGAATTGTTCCTTTAGGTTCTGCTGTATGGTGGACTCGAGTTCTATATTTTTTCCCCACTTTTATTCCAGCAGGGTTTGTACTTTTTGGACTACACTTTTCCTACAAGAATCCACCCAAATTCAAAACATACATAGCTGCACTTAGCGGTTTAATAATCGCCTTTATGACTCTAATCCCCAATTTGATTATTGAATCTGTGGATCATGTTAGGAATCAAGAATCCATTATCAATTTCGGCTGGGGATATTATATTTTTTACATCGCCTACATTATTTTAATGTTTAATTGGGCAATTCTTATACACGTCAAAACCTTCCATCGATCATCAGGGATCCACAAGCTCCAAACCAAGTACATTCTTATCGGTTTAATATTAGCTAGCCTTATAGGCATGATTAGTAATTTGATATTACCTACACTCGGATACTTCCAGCTTAATTGGGTGGGCCAAGTTTCCACATTCGCTCTTCTTGCTCCTGTGGCATACGCCATTGCCAAACACCGCTTGATGGACATTAGATTAGTCGTCGCTCGCACAGTTTCTTATACTCTTCTGATTTTAATTCTTTCAGCTATTTACGCCACGTTGCTCTTCATCATTGGTCAGTATTTATTTCCAACTCAATTAAACGGAGATCAGTTTGGCGTCTCGATGGCTTTAGCTCTAATCCTAGCCTATACATTTCAACCTATCAAAAAATATGTCGAACGAGTTACTGATAATTTTTTCTTCAAAGGTAGATACGATACGCAGGTTCTCTTAACCAAACTCAATCATCTAATTTCAGTCAATATAGATTTAGAAGATTTGGTCAATAAAACTATTTCAGAACTTAAATCTAACCTCCGAATTCAAACAGCCTTTGTGGTTTTAATTGAACACACATCCAGAGCTCACTTGCGTATCTTAGGCAAAGATAAACATTTTCCTCTTTCAGAGCTAGAGAAATACTCTCATCTTTTCTCCCAGAGTCCCAAGAAAATCTTAATCTTCGAAGAATTACCCGAAAATTCTATTAAGCAAATAATGAGAGAATTTGAAATTGGAGCAATCATTCCATTAATGTTCAAACATCAGTTTATAGGTCAGCTAATTTTAGGAGAAAAATCTTCAGGAGATATTTATTCGGATCAAGATATTCAATTACTTCAAATTCTTGCGCCGGAATTATCAGTCGCAATTCAAAATGCTAATTCATTCCAAGAAATCAGTAATTTCAATATCAGACTCAAAAAAGAAATCAAATCAGCTACCCTAGATTTACGTGAAGCTAACAAACGTTTAACTGAGTTAGATAAGATCAAAGACGAGTTCCTCTCCATTGCCTCTCACGAGCTTCGCACTCCAATGACCGCCATTAAGAGTTATTTGTGGATGATACTTAACAAAACTCCTTCCAAGGATGTCCTTAGCGATAAAAGTCGACAATATTTAGACCGAGCTTATTTATCAACCGACAGGTTACTAGCATTGGTTAATGACATGTTAGATGTCTCGAGAATTGAAGCAGGCAGGATTGAGTTACATGCTACAGAAATTGATCTCAAATCTCAAGCCAAAGTTGCAGTTGACGAACTAATCACCAAAGCCAAAGAAAAAAACATCGAAATTAATGTCCAGTCTCAGTCCCCTCATCTCATCCAAGCTGATTCAGATAAACTCCATCAAGTTTTTATCAATCTAATAGGCAATGCTATCAAATTCACCTCAAATGAAGGCAAGATCCAAATAAAATTCCAAAACCAGAAAGACAAAGTCGAAGTTTCAATCACAGACACAGGCAAGGGTATTTCCAAAAGCGATATGTCCAAGCTTTTCACTAAATTTGGCAGATTAAATGGAACTCTTGTCAGTGTTGCTGAGGCAGGCGGAACTGGTTTAGGATTGTATATTTGTAATCAAATCATCAAAAGGCATGGAGGCAGGATCTGGGTCGAATCTCAACTTGGCAAAGGATCAACCTTTACCTTTTCACTTCCAATAGAGTCAGTTTTCTAACAAATTGATAAAAGCCACTTACTGTGCGATAGTAATCAATATGAACAAAGCAAAAATCTTACTAGTCGAGGACGAAGAATTTTTGCGCGAAATTTATTTGGATATATTAACCGAGTCGGGCTACGAAGTTGATGTTGCAGTTAATGGAGATGAAGCTTTTGCTTCCATGCACAAAGGTGGTTATGACTTGGTACTTCTCGATGTTATGTTGCCAGAGCGTGATGGCAGAACTGTATTATTAGATTTACAAAAAGAGCCTTCTTTGTCCCCCAATAAAAAAATTGTTTACATGACCAATCTTTCCCATGACGGAATATTTACTGAAGGAAAGAAGCTTGGAGTTAGTAGCGTGCTAATCAAATCCGATCTTAATCCAGAGCAGTTCTTGCAAAAAGTTAATCAATTCTTAACATAGGCGGAAAAATATTAAGGCTGTCAACCCTTGTCATAAATGAGTACAATGTAACTATGGATAGTGCATTAGAACTTGACGAAATACACGTTTTGTTTCATCGGATTCTGGGTAGGTTAACTACAGTTAGGACTGCAATTTGGGAGCTTGAACAATCCAAAGGCGATACTCAAAACGCTCTCAAGATGGCTAGCCAAGAAGCCGAGTCTTTGGTTGCCGAAATAGAACAACTCAAAAAACAAGTTTATCCGTTACTTAATTCTCACTAAACATGTCCAAAATACTTATAGCTGATGATGATGCTTTCTTAATCAAAATATACTCAACTCATTTACGTAATGACGGGCATGAAGTCATTACTTGTACCGATGGGCAATCAGCCCTCGAAGAATCAATCGCTCAAACCCCAGATATTATTATGCTCGATATTATGCTACCTCGCATGAATGGATTGGACGTTCTAGAGGAAATCCGCAAACACAAACTTACCAAATCAATTCCTGTTATTTGCTTGTCGAATTTAACTCAAGAAGAAGAACAACAAGCAGCCCTAGATTTAGGTGCCAACGAATTTCTCATCAAAGCCAGACTAACACCAAGTCAAATAATTGAAGTTCTTCATAAATATATTGAAGCAAACCCCAAAAATTCTAAAACTAAGGATTAATCACAAGAATTTCTATGTCCAATCTGCCCCCCAAACTTCATACTATTCTAGTCAACTCAGGCTTCGTTTCTGAAGAAGATTATGTTTCCTGCGAAAAAGCAGCTCAAGAACTCGAACGTCCTATTGAAGATATTTTAATTTTTCGTGGCATTATTTCCGAGCAAGCCTTGGGACAGTTAATAGCAGAGCATTTGGAAGTCCCCTTCATTTCACTCAAGACCAAAAGTATTCCGCTCGAAATCCTAGAAATAATCCCCGAAAATCAAGCCAGAGGTTATCAAGTTATTCCTTTCGAAAGTACTGACACTGAAATTTCTATCGCCTTCACCGATCCCCAAAATTTTGAATCTCAAGAAATAACTCGCAGAGCTACTAATCTCAAGATCAAACCCTACTACATTTTACCCAACGATTTAACTCAAGCACTAACACAATATAAGAAAGGCATAAAAAAAGTCTTTACCGAAATCCTTTCCGAAAACATCAAAAAAAGTGCTTCCAAACAACAAAATGATATTACCAAAATAGCTTCAGATCTCCCAGTCGTTAAGATCCTTGACACCATCCTTGAATACGCTATTGCCGAGAGAGCTTCAGACATCCATCTTGAGACTCTCAATAATGCTCTCCTCATTCGCTTCAGAATTGATGGTAATTTACGTGACATTGTCGCTCTTCCCAAACAAATTCAACCTGCGGTTGTTGCTCGCATCAAAATTCTAAGTCAACTTAAAATCGATGAACATCGAGTCCCTCAAGATGGACGCTTCAAATTTTCCTACGCAGATCAATCAATAGCTTTGCGTGTCTCGATAATCCCTTCATTCTATGGTGAAAATATCGTCATGAGGATGCTATTTGAATCAGCCAGACCCCTAAGCCTTGCCGAGCTTGGCATGAGCGGTAAGGCTTTAGAAATCATTCGCAAAAATATCACTCGTCCTCATGGCATGTTACTTGTTACAGGTCCCACAGGATCAGGTAAAACTACTACTCTTTACAGTGTTCTTAACATGCTTAATACAACAGCTGTTAATATATGTACGGTAGAAGATCCAATTGAATATGGAATTCACAGAGTAAATCAAATTCAAGTAACTCCCGCCACAGGACTTACTTTTGCTGCAGGTTTGCGCGCGTTACTACGCCACGACCCCAATATCATCATGGTCGGTGAAATACGCGATACAGAGACAGCAGAAATGGGTATTCATGCCTCACTAACCGGTCACTTAGTGCTTTCTACCTTACATACTAATAGCGCAGTTGGTGCTATTCCTCGATTAATAGACATGGGTATTGAGTCGTTTCTACTCGCATCCACCCTAAATGTGGTCATGGCCCAAAGACTTGTCCGACGCTTATGTCCTTCGTGCATCTATCGTATTAGTAATGACCCAACTGCAGTTGAAGTATTTAGTAAGTATCGTCCTCAGATAAAAAAAGTCACCACTTTCCGTAGTCGAGGCTGTCATGAATGTGGCAATACGGGTTTCCGTGGCAGAATCAGTGTCTACGAAGTTTTAGAAGTTGATTCAAATATAAGGCGATTAATTACAGACAATGTTTCTGCCGACGCGATTCTGGCTGAGGCTCAAAAACAAGGCATGTCTACCATGATCGAAGATGGACTAGACAAGGTTACTGCAGGGTTAACCACTGTCGAAGAAGTCTTGCGGGCTGTTAAAGAGCAAGACTAAATATGATTAAATTATGCCTACTTTTGAATATCGAGCCACCACACCACAAGGATTAATACTCCAAGACACACTAAACGGTACTGATAGTGGCAGTGTTAAACAAGAGCTTCAAGGGCAAGGGCTAAAGATTGTTTGGGTAAAAAAAGTCAAAGCCGATAAGAAAAAAAAATGGAATAATAACGTCCCATTAATCGAAAAAGCCAATCTTTGTAAATATCTCTCAACCATGTTAAGCGCAGGACTGTCATTGCCTGAATCAGTTGACGTCTTTGCTCATGATACTACCAACGCGAAATTAAAAGAGATCCTTTCAAGTACCTACACCTTGCTTCAACAAGGCAAAAATCTATCATCAGCCTTCGAGCAATATCCCAAGATTTTTGATCCCATTATCATTGCTTTAATAAAAGCAGGGGAGATGTCAGGTACTCTTAATACATCTCTTGAGTATTTAGCTGATTTCCTTTACGACGAATACAAGCTCCGCCAAAAAGTCAAAAGTGCTCTAATGTACCCCATCATAATCTTAGTTGCCATGTTAGGAGTTGGCATGCTTCTTATTTTTTTTGTTTTGCCTCGTATGGCTCCAGTTTTTCTCTCGCTCAAAGTTAGTCTACCTTTTTACACACGTATTGTTCTTCAGATGGGGCTCTTTTTTAGCGACAATATAATTATTATTCTGCCCCTAATGTTAGCTTCTTTGGTTGGACTTGTTATTTTTATGGGCACTTCTGTAGGTAAGAAAGCCACTCTAAGAATCGTCAAACTAATTCCAGCAGTAAGACGTTTGCTTAACTATCTTGATCTAGCTCGTTTTTGTAGAATTCTAAGCACTTTACTCTCTAGTGGTGTGCCTATTAATCAAGCTATGCAAATTGTTACTACTTCATTAAATCAAACAGAGTATCAAAAAGCGGTTGCTCCCTTTCATTTAGAGCTTCAAAAAGGAGTATCCCTTGCAGATTTAATGCGTACTTACCCTAAACTGTTTCCCCAAATTACAGTCAGATTAGTAGCGGCAGGGGAAAGAACCGGTTCTATCGAAAAGATGCTCAAAGATTCAGCAAACTATTATGACAATGAAGTCGAAGATATTCTTAATAATTTTGCCAATATCATTGAACCTATCTTACTTCTTATGGTTGGAGTCGCAGTCGGTATCATGGTTGTGGCCATCATTGGACCTATATATAGTTTAGTTGGAGGACTAGAACAACAAGGAGGCTAACCAAATGACTGCTAACACACCAAAATCGTCAAATGAATCACCTAAGTTTTATATTAGTAAGCAAGCCATTCGCTTTACTAATACTCAAATTTACACAAAGGCATCATCCAAGAATTCATATAAACAACAATCTCTTTCTCCCGAGTCAGTTAATAATATTTCCAATCTCGAAACAGATCCCGTGGTTAAGCAATCCCTCACAGGCTGGAATCCTGGCCAAGGAGTCACTTTGTGCATCCCAGAGTCTAGTGTTTTTACCAAGATAGTTGAAATAAATCTTCCAATCCAAGAGATGCATGAAACGGTTATCTGGCAAGTCCAGAATTATTTACCTCGACCCGCCGATCAAATGATTATTGATTGGCAAATTCTCAAAGAAAACGGATCCTCAACTACTGTTCAGGTAGTTGCTGCCCCCAAAGATTTAATTGAGAAATATGTTGACATACTGCGCAATTATGGAGTCAAAGTAGTCGATATAGACACACCCAGCATGGTTTTGTCTCGCATCGCAGCCAATCAATCTTTGCCGGGACTTTTCATAGACGCAGAATCCGAATCAGTAATAATGATTGGCCTTGATAAAAATACAATAGACTTAGTCTCTGTCGTTCCAGATCCCCAAGATATTCCACAAGTTGTGTCACAGATGATTAACTACGTGTCCCAAAAATATAACATTGAAATTATCAACATCTATATTTCAGGATCACAATCTCAAGTTGTTAGCTCCAGTCTCCAAACCAAAGCAAAAATAAATATCTTGCCCTCTCCTCAGACTTTAATCATCGATACAATTGCCAGTAAACCTGTTGCCCCACCAATTGACAGACAAACTATTAATTTAGTTCCGACTCAATATCAAGTAGATTACGCTCAAGTAAGCGCCAATAGCGGTCGCAAGCGGATTTTTTCTATCAGCGCCATTTGTTTGCTTATTCTCAATATGCTTACAGCATACTTTGTCTTTTTATCATGGCAAGCTTATTCCAAGTCTATCCCAGTAAGCCCACCAACTTCTGATTTCCAAATCCAGCTTGATAACTTTACTAAGTCTCAGTCGCAAATTAATTTAATAACAAATAATCTCAAAGATCGACGCAGTCCTTATGAAGCAATTCAAACATTATCAACCAATCTCCCCCCTTCGATAACTCTTAGTAATATTCATTTCGTCCTAGCAACTCAATCTTTAATCATCGTTGGTGTTTCTCCCACTCAAGCTGACATCTTGAGTTTCAAAGAATCTTTAGATAAGACCGGAATTTTTGAATCTGTCAAACTTCCTTTATCGGTATACGAAAAACGAGAGCCCATTCCTTTCACCATAACCATCAAAATTATTTCCTCTAATTCTAGGCCATGACCACAACCCAAGAACCAATCCTAAATCCAGTTAAAGAACCCACCCCAAATTCAGAGTTTCCAGCTAAAGAACCTAAAACTCCAACCGCGCCTCTGATTCCAGATATATCTATGACCAAACCTAAACCAAAAGCTACATCCCAAAACTTAAGCTTATTAATTAGCGTCATGCTATTGCTTTTGTTGGTAGGCCAAATACTTGGGTTTTATCAATTAACGGGGGAAGTGATCAAAAGACAAACTGCTGGAATTAAGTTACTCCAACAGCAATCTAGTAGTAACCAGATCGCACAACTACAAGCGAGATATAAAGACAAGCTCGTCATAATAGATCAAGCATTTCCATCAGAAGACAAGATTCCTCAGATAGTTAACATGATAAATAATCGTTTAAGCACATTTCCCGAATCGCAATTGCGATTTGATAATAATGCACCGATTACAAATTCCAGCGACAAATTCCCCTACCTTTCCGTTACTATCACCCTTACAGCTGCTAGAGTAGAAGAGGTTACCAAATTACTTGATGATCTAACCGCAGGAGGCATTATTTTTGCTTCGCAAGATGTTGATTTAGCCATCAGAGTAGAACCCGAAGCCCAAGTCAAAGCAATTATCAAAGCTAAACTCTATGTACAAACAACTCAAAAATAACCTTACCATTTACATAACAATACTGCTGTGGATAATAGTGGCTGTTTTTATCGTATTTTTAATGAAAAGACAACTTGCTAATACTAATCCCAAACCAATTGAACCCGAACAAACCTTAGAATTAAATTCTTCACAAGTTGAATCTGCAGTTACTTTTGTCCAGTCAATTCGTTTGACAGCCACAAGTAGCTCTGTTACGCTTGAACCAAGTGAGTCTGCCCAAGACCAGTAATTTTGTTTTGGCAGGCGCAATTAATTGAAGGGAGGTGACTAACTGCCCATGAAACAAATACAAAATAAACAACGTGGTTTTACTCTTATCGAGTTGATGGTGGTAATAGGTATCATTGCTATACTTGCAGCCGTGGTTTTGGTGGCGGTTAACCCACTTCGACAATTTGCAAATGCCCGTGATACACAACGGAGAAATGACATTTACCAAGTCGTCAATGCTGTATACCAATATACAGTTGAGAATGATGGTTTATTACCTGCTGATATTCTTGCTACTCCAACTGCACTTGGAACCAGCGGTGTCGACTTAAGTCAAGAATTAGTCCCAACATATATTCCCGAGATTCCGCGCGATCCCACCAACGGAACCGATGCAGATACTGGATATGTCATCTTCCATGACGCGAATAATAGAATTGTAGCTTCAGCTTCAAGCGAGCTCAATCCAGGAACTTATTTGACCGTGAAGCGCTAAAAATTCCACCAATAAAGCCTTGAGATATTTCTTATCCAAGGCTTTTTTTGGATTATATTTTCGACTAAATAAATTTTATTAATTATATTTAGGTACATATTCATA